>JBGUGW010000116.1:0-4249 GCA_045111695.1 Candidatus Cryptobacteroides sp.
CTGTGAGCAGTCTCCGCAGGTTCCGGCTGTGGTCGTAGCGCCGGGCACCTCCTGCCGCCAGCAGATCCTCGACGGCACCGGCGCCCACGCCGTCCATCCTGTCGAGCTCCTCTACGCCTGGCTCCGCTGATACTCCCTATCCCAGTTATCCCTCACCCATCGGCTTAGGGATACGCCCCTTTCTTCTGCTGGGAGGGGAACCCTCTGTGGCATCAGAGCATGCCGAGGGAGTTGAACATTTGACGGTAGGACTCGGCCTTGCGTTCGAGTGGAAGGGGGTAAGCTCGGGAGGTCGACGGCATTCGGTAGAAGTCCAGTTGCCGGCTGTCGGGCGGGACGAGGATGCTGACGCTCCCGCCGACGGGCGGGGCGGGGCAGCCGAAGGCGGCCGCCAGCACGTCGGCGGCTTTCTGGCCGGTCGTCGCCACCGCCAGGCAGGCGGGGATCCGCGCCAGAAGCGCCGGCAGGTCCGTCGGCGTGACGACCTCCAGGAACTTGTCAGAGGCGTTGTCCTGCAGCCGACGGACCTCCGTGGCGGTGTCGAACAGCGCGATGCCTTTTTCTTTGCAGAAAGCCATAATCTTCTCACGGTCAAATCTTTTCGCGCCGGGGACTATGAAATAATCCCTGTCACCGTAGAATACTAGTCCGACTATACGCCAGAAGTCGTTGATGAAATTGGGGTAGAAGAAATCCATCGACCAGCGCTGCCTCGGCGGCGGGAAACTGCCCAGGAAAAGCACGTGGGCATTCTCTGGAAGGAACGGCTCAAGCGGATGGTATTCTGTTTTCTGCATGGAGCGAATTTAGCAATAATTTGCTATTTTTGTAAAGATATATCCATACGTTATGAAAGGAATCGTTCTGGCCGGTGGATCCGGTACCCGTCTCTATCCGATTACGAAGGGCGTGAGCAAGCAGCTCCTGCCCATTTATGACAAGCCGATGGTCTATTATCCCGTCAGCGCGCTGATGCTGGCCGGGATAAGGGATATCCTGATCATATCGACGCCGCAGGATCTGCCGGGCTTTCGGAGACTACTCGGGGACGGTTCCGACTACGGCGTACGCTTCGAATACGCCGAGCAGCCAAGCCCGGACGGGCTCGCGCAGGCTTTCATCATCGGAGCCGATTTCATCGGCGATGATGCCGCCTGCCTCGTGCTCGGCGACAACATTTTCCATGGCGCCGGTTTCACGAACCTGCTCCGCCAGGCAGTTCGCGACGCGGAAGAGAACGCCAAGGCCACCGTTTTCGGCTACTGGGTCAACGATCCGGAGCGCTACGGCGTGGCGGAGTTCGATGCTGAAGGCAACTGCCTGAGCATAGAGGAAAAGCCTAAAGTGCCGAAGTCCAATTACGCCGTCGTAGGCTTGTATTTCTATCCCAACAAGGTGGTGAAAGTAGCGAAGAACATCAAGCCTTCGGCCCGTGGCGAACTGGAGATCACTTCTGTGAACCAGGAGTTCCTGAAAGACGGCGAGCTCAAGGTGCAGGTGTTCGGCCGCGGCTTCGCCTGGCTCGACACCGGCACGCACGATTCGCTCGCCGAGGCCTCGATCTTCGTCGAGACGCTTGAAAAGCGTACCGGCCTGAAGATCGGCTGCCTCGAGGACATCGCCTTCGAGAACGGCTGGATCACTGCGGACCGCCTTCGCGAAATAGCCAGGCCAATGGCAAAGAACCAATACGGACAGTACCTCCTCCAACTTGCTGACGGCAAACTGAAATAGCTATGTACAGACGATCGATCATCATCACCGGCGGTGCCGGATTCATCGGCTCGCACGTCGTGCGCCTTTTCGTCACGAAATATCCTGACTATCATATCATTAATGCCGACAAGCTGACCTATGCCGGCAACCTTGCCAACCTCAAGGATATCGAGGACAGGCCCAATTACACCTTTGTCAAGGCCGATATCTGCGATTTCGACGCTATGTATGCCCTGATGCAGAAGGAGAATGTCGATGGCATCATCCACCTGGCGGCCGAAAGCCATGTGGACCGTAGCATCAAGGACCCTTTCACGTTCGCCAGGACGAACGTGCTGGGAACCCTCTCGCTGCTCCAGGCCGCCCGGCTCTGGTGGGAGTCCCTCCCGGAGAAATACGAAGGGAAGCGCTTTTATCACATCTCCACCGACGAGGTGTACGGGGCGCTGCGGATGGATTGCCCGGAGGGCGTCAAGCCGCCTTTCACCACCAAGGCCTCGTCTGGGGAGCATCATCTCGCGTACGGCACGGCTTTCTTCACCGAGGATATGAAATACCTCCCGCATAGTCCGTACAGCGCCTCCAAGGCGTCGTCGGACCATTTCGTGAGGGCTTTCCACGACACTTACGGCATGCCGACCATCGTGACGAACTGCTCTAACAACTACGGCCCTTATCAGTTCCCGGAGAAGCTTATTCCTCTGTTTATCAATAATATACGCCATCGCAAACCGTTGCCCGTCTATGGAAAGGGGGAGAATGTGCGCGACTGGCTTTACGTTGAGGATCATGCCAGGGCAATCGATGTCATTTTCCACAAGGGGAATGTGGCTGACACATACAATATCGGCGGATTCAACGAGTGGAAGAACATCGACATCATCAAGGTGCTGATCAGCACCGTGGACCGGCTGATAGGCCGGCCGGAGGGTGCGGACGAGGACCTGATCACTTATGTGACCGACCGTGCGGGTCACGACCTCCGTTACGCTATCGATTCCACCAAGCTCCAGCGCGAGCTGGGTTGGGAGCCGTCGCTGCAGTTCGAGGAGGGCATCGAGAAGACAGTCCGCTGGTATCTTGACAATCAGGACTGGCTGGACAACGTCACCAGCGGCGACTATCTCGAGTACTATTCCAGGATGTACGACAACCGGTAGATGAACGATATCTTCTTTTCGTTGATGCTTCTGGGCGCGCTGTCGGGCGGGCCAGGTTCGCCTCTGCCCTTCTGGGCTACGGCGAACCAGTGGGGCCTGATGCCTGAGAATCAGGGCACTTTTGCGCTTGTGCAGGCGCGCCAGGATTTCGACAGTTCGCGGACGCTGCAGCTTGGCTGGGGTGCGTCAGTGGCATTTAACGATTATTGTAACAATCTCGACCCGGGCTCCATGCCGCTGCATATCATGGCGGACGAGTTGTATGGTTCACTGCGCTGGAAGGTTTTCACCCTGGATATGGGGATGAAACACAGGGAGCTGGATTTCTACGGGGCGGATGAGCGCCTCGGCTCGCTGTCCACCACGGGTGGACACGTGGCCGAGAGCGGCAATGCCCGCCCCATGCCGGGCTACTTGCTGTCGTTGGATCCGGTAGTTATTCCCTGGACTGGTCGCCACGTATGGCTGTACGGGGCGTTCGGAGACTATAAACCTTTGGGTATCAGATATGTCGAGGATCCTTTGGTACATAGGACAAGGATTGGATTTCGCTTCGATATCGGAGACCGTCTGAGGCTGCATTTCCTGCTGGATCACTATGCCATCTGGGCCGGGACGATTCCCAACAAAGGGACCATGCCAGTTACTTTCGGGAACTATTTCAGGATGGTGACCGGCAGTCATGCCGGTGCCGACGGTACGCGTAGCGACCGTCTTAATGTCATCGGTGACCAGGGCGGTGGAGAGATGTGGGGAGCAGAGTACCTGGGCGATGGCTGGAGGATCAAACTGCAGCATGACATCCCCTATGCGGACGGCTCCGGAATGGGTTTCCAGAATTTCCCGGACGGGGTTACTACGCTGCATTTCAGCTGGAATGACAAATCATGCTGGGTGAGCGATATCCTGTATGAGCATACCTATACGATGTATCAGTCAGGGCCTTTCAATGGCGAGAAATTCGACGAGGAAGGTCATAGCATTACGCCGCCCGGAGTTAAGACCACGGGCGGTGACAACTATTTCAACAACGGCGAGTACCGCTCGGGCTGGACGAATTACGGCCGGCCGATAGGGACCCCGCTGATGTACCCCGTGGGTACTCGCGCGGGGACCTGGACCGGGGCCGTCATGGTCATCGGCCTTGAGAATACCCGCCTGAAGGCGCATCATTTCGCCTTGTCGGGCCGACTGTTCCGTCAGCATCCGTATAAGCTGATGCTGACCTATTCGGCCAATTACGGCACCTACGGGAAGCCTTACGCCGGCGAATCCGCCTGGAACAAGCCGTGGGGCAGCGTCGTCGAGACGCCGCTGCGGCAGCTGAGCGCCGGTTTCACCGGCTCCGTGCGGCTGCTGGCCCCTTCGGGCCG
>JBGUGW010000117.1:0-3991 GCA_045111695.1 Candidatus Cryptobacteroides sp.
AAATAATCAGATATGAAAAGACTCTTAACGGCTTTGTGTGCCTTGTTTGCCGGCGTGATGCTGCTGGCGCAGCCTACCGGCGGCGTCAAGGGCGTCGTGGTGAGCCGAGGTGACCGCCAGCCGGTCGAAGGCGCGAGGCTCGTCCTGTTCCAGGGCGCGGCCGAGCTCGCCACGACTGCGTCGGCCGCCGACGGATCGTTCCTCATCGAGGAACTCGAGGACGGCATGTACACGCTCGTCATCACTTGTGAGGGCTTCCTGGAGACCAACGTCCAGGTCACGGTCAACGACGGTTATGTCAAGAACATGTTCAACCTCTCGCTGACCTCTATCCAGAGGGCGGTCGAGATTGATGACGATGCCTTCGCCGCATTCGACATGGATGACTCGGGCTACAATGACAACCCTGCTATCCTGTTCGACGCCAACGACGTCTTCAACGAGATCGCGGGCTACAACTTCAGCGCGATCCGCTTCCAGCCGCGCGGCTATACCTCCGAATCGCAGGATGTGTACCTCGCCGGCGTGAAGATGAACGACGCTGTCACCGGCTATTCTCCCTTCTCGCTGTGGAGCGGCCTCAACGAGGCCATGCGCTCGAAGGAGACGGTCAACGGCACCGAGGTGTCGGACTTCGGATTCGGCGGCTATAACGGCCTGACCAACATTTTCGCCAATGCGTCGAATGTCCGTAAGGGCTGGCGCGGGAGCGTCCTGACCAACAGCTCGCTCTACCGCCTGCGTCTCATGGGCACCTATGCCTCCGGCCCGCTTGACAACGGATGGTCTTATGCGATCAATGTTTCCGCCCGTCTGGGAGGCAACGACTGGATCGACGGAGTCTATTACCGCTCGTTCGCCTGGTATGCGGCAGTTGACAAGAAGTTCGGCGACGCCCATCAGCTCGGTTTCGTGCTCTTCTCGACTCCGGGCCAGCGCGGTGCGCAGAATGCATCCACCCAGGAGGTCTATGACCTGATGGGTGATAACATGTACAACTCCAACTGGGGCTACCAGAACGGCAAGGTGCGCAACGCTCGCGTCCGCAAGACCAACGAGCCTATCGCGATCCTGAAATACGATTACACTCCATCGGACCGTTTCCAGGCATCCGCTACGGTGCTGTACCGCTTCGGCAAGAACGGCTATACCGCCCTTGACTGGTACGACGCCCAGGATCCGCGCCCGGACTATTATCGCAACCTCCCGAGCTATTTCTACGATGCCAATACCGACCTGAACAGGCAGAATTTCGAGAAATACGCATGGGCAAGGGAGGTCTGGACACATTCCTCCGACTATCCTTCCCTGACGCATGTCAACTGGGACCGCCTGTATGAGGTGAACCGCCTGCAGGGCAGCGGCAGCGGCGACGCCCGATCCAAGTATGTGCAGGAGGAGCGCCATGTGGACCAGAAGGACCTGAACTTCGCCGCTTCCTTCAAGGCGCGCCCGTCCGAGACGGTCGTGCTCACAGGAGGCCTTAGTGCGAGGATCAACCGCAGCGAGAACTACAAGCTGGTCGCCGACCTGCTCGGAGGCGACTATTACCTCAACATCGACAATTTCGCGGAGCGGGATTTCGCCTCGTCCGAGGCAAGGATCCAGAACGACCTGGATTATTATCTCGCCCACGGCAGCGCCGAGGTTCTCCATGTCGGCGACAAGTACGGCTATGACTACTACGCACAGGTGCGCAAGGCCGAGGGCTGGCTCAACGGCCGCTTCGCCTTCGGCAACCTCAGCGCCAGCCTCGGCGGCCGCGTCGGCTACGAGTCCTTCTGGCGTGAAGGCCTCATGCGCAAGGGTCTCTTCGCCGGTCTCGACGAGAGCGGACGTGAGATCGTCGTGAACGGGGTGAACCTGACCACTTACGATTCCAATGGCAAGGTGATTTCCTCATACGGCAAGTCCGATGTCTCGAACTTCCTGACCTATGCCGCCAAGGCGGGCCTGAGCTATGTCATCGGAGGAACCCAGCGCATCTACGCCAACGCCGGATATTTCAACGACGCTCCTAAGTTCAACCAGGCGTTCCTTTCCGCGCGTACGCGCAACTCGCTGGTGGACAACCTGGTGCCCATCAAGACTTTCTCTTCCGATATTAACTGGCAGTATGGATCCAACGGCATCAACATCCGCGCGACGGCCTTCTATACCAAGATCATGGACCAGACGGACGTGATGAGCGCTTTCGACGATATCCAGAACGCGTTCTCCAACTTCGCGATCAGCGGCATCGACCAGCGCAACATGGGTATCGAATTCGGTTTCAAGTTCCCCACCTATGTGTTCGAGAACCTTTCCGTCCAGGGAGTCGTCGCGGCTGGCCGCTATGAGTACACCTCCAATCCCAGGATGACCCAGACCGTGGACAACAGTGCCGAAGTGGTGATGGAGAACGTCCTGGTGCCTTACTGGAAGTCCAGCCCCGTCTACAGCAAGGACGCATCCGGCAGGGTTACGGCTACCAGCGTTTCCGACTACGAGTACATGCAGCAGCATTATGTACCCTCGACGCCGCAGCTTGCTGCGAGCATCGGACTGGACTATAACCACAACTACTGGTTCATCGACGGTGACGTCGAGTACTTCGGCGAGGCCTATCTCGACATGAACCCCCTGTACCGTACCGATTACGCTACGGCCGGTCCGGACAACAAGATCACTCCGGTGGAGGTTGAGTACATGACCTCGCAGGAGAAGTTCGACCCCGCCTGGCTCGTCAACTTCAGCGTCGGCAAGTCCTGGTACATCCAGCGTACTTACCAGATCGGTTTCTCCCTCAACGCCAAGAACGTCCTGAACAACAAGAACGTCAAGACAGGCGGTTACGAGCAGACCCGCATCGTCGACAATACCGTCGGCAAGGAGCGTTTCTACCGCTTCGACCCGAAGTATTTCTATATGGCGGGCGCCAATTACATGTTGAACATTTATTTCAGATTCTCAGCCATGAAAAGAACGATTATCGCACTCGGCGCCCTGCTGGCGCTCGTTTCCTGCCAGAGTCTGAAGGAAGAATGGCAGCCGGTGTTCACGTTTGACGCCAACGAACCCCCTGCAGTCGTCCCCGTGTCGGAGGCGGAGCTCATGTCCCGCTACCATTTCACGGAGTTCACATCCATCAAGGACCTCAAATCCCTGTACAAGTCCCCAGGCGTAGAGATCACTTCCAACATTTGGATAAAGGGCCAGGTCATCTCATCCGACCGGACCGGCAATGTCTATCGCGAGATGTACATCCAGGACGAGACCGGCGGCATCGACATCAAGCTCGGCAAGTCCTCGCTGTACAGCGAATACAAGCTCGGACAGTGGGTGTATGTACGTTGCGCCAGCCTCAAGCTTGGCTCGTACAACGGCATGCCCCAGCTCGGCCTCGACGACCCGACAGGGGAGTATGAGACCTCCTATATCGACCTGCAGGCCATCATCGACGAGCACGTCTTCAAGGGTGCTGTCGGTTCGCAGGTCGCTCCCACCGTCATTGACGAGACCCAGCTCAAGGCCGCCCTTTCACGCGGCTATCAGCATGAGCTGTGGGGCAAGCTGGTGACGATAAAGGGCCTCCAGTATGGTGCGCCGAGCACTTACAGCACTGACAATTACAAGCGCATATTCATCCTTTTGTATGTCGACCAGTACAAGGACAAGAAGGACGGAGCCAACCGTGTATTCTGCTCGCAGGAGACTTACGGCGTTACCACATGGGCGATGAGCAAGAGCAAGTTCCTCGAGTATCTGGATGGCGGCAACTTCGACAAGTGCTCCACAAATGGGAACAAAGGTATGAACGATATCTTCGACGCCGATACGGGCCTTACCGTCAAGCAGACACTGCGCGCCAATGCCGTTGCCGTCACTACCAGCCAGTATTTCCACCTTGGGGCCACTCCTGTCCAGATCCGTACCAGCGGCTATGCCCGATTCTGCGACACGGAGATCGATCCCGATATCATAGGTGATCCCAACGGAAAGGACGGCGCAT
>JBGUGW010000118.1:0-9706 GCA_045111695.1 Candidatus Cryptobacteroides sp.
ACCTTATTACGCTACGAAACTCGCATACACTGACAACTACAGCATCTCAGCCGGCGCCAATACTAGCAGATATTATCAGTGGGAAAACTTCGCGAATTATTCCGTCAATCTGAAGAAGCACGCCTTGACTCTCATGGCCGGTATGTCATATACTGACAGCAGGAGTGACAATGTCAGCGCTTCCGCCTCCGGTCCCGACATTCTCACCGGTTATGAGGATAATTTCAAGTATCTCAATTATGTGAATACGAACGACAACACTACGAGGACGTTCAGCAATGCCCCCAGCAGGTCCGCCAGTATCGCTTATTTCGGCCGTCTGACCTACAGCTATGACAACCGTTACAGCTTCCAGGTCAACTTCCGCGCTGACGCATTCGACTCGTCCAAACTGTCCAAGCAGTCCAGATGGGGCTATTTCCCTTCTTTCTCCGCCGGCTGGACCGTCAGCAACGAATCTTGGTTCAAGCAGAATGTCAATCGTGACATTGTCTCCTTCCTCAAGCTCCGCGCATCTTGGGGCCGCAACGGTAACGTCAACGTGCTCAGTGGATACCAGTATGCTACCAGCATCGGATACAACTCCAAGATGTACCAGTTCCATTACGATGATCCTACTTTCTCATATGGTTCCGCCCCCAACGGCCTTGCGAACCCGAGCCTCAAGTGGGAGACCTCCGAGCAACTTGACCTCGGTCTCGACGCCAGGTTCTTCAACAACCGCCTCACTTTCGGTTTCGACTATTTCGACAAGAGAACGAAGGACCTTCTCGTGAGCATAGCCCCTATTCCTGAAATCGGCGTGAACAGCACTTATGTCAATGCCGGTTCGGTCCTCAATACCGGTCTTGAGTTCGAACTGAGCTGGAAAGACCATCTCGGGGATTTCAATTACTCCATCAGCGGCAACCTTTCCAAGCTTCACAACGAAGTGACATATCTCGATCCTTCCATCTACCGTCTTGAAAACGGTAACCTCTCATACAACAACCCGTTCACGACCGCATTCGAGGTCGGATATCCCATCTGGTATTTCCGTGGCTATAAGTATGTTGGGGTCGATCACGACAGCGGCCAGCCTATGTTCGAGGATGCCGAAGGAGAAATCCTTGTCGGCAATAAGGTGACTGACGGCGATAGGAAGTATATAGGTAAGGGCATTCCCGATTATACCTATGGCCTTACCTTTAATTTCGATTACAAGGGCTTTGACTTCAGCATTTACGGAACCGGCACCATCGGAAACAACATCATGAACATGTTCTACCAGGCCGACTCCAACATGCGTAACTCTCTCCGCTACTTCTACGAGAATGCCTGGACGGAGAGCAACAAGGACGCAACCGTCCCGAGTTGTATTTCCGTTGCCAACTCCTGGCCGTTCTGGGCTTCCTCCGGAGCCATGTTCGATGGCAGCTATTTCAAGATCAAGCAGATCCAGCTCGGTTACTCCCTGCCTTCCAACCTCACGAAGCACGTCTTCGTCAAGAGGGCCAGGGTATATGTTTCCATCGATGACTACTTCACTTTCACGAAGTATCCCGGATTCGATCCCGAGACCGCAACATCTGGAACTTCTACCAACATGGGCATGGACCTCGGTTCATATCCTACCTCCAGGAAGATTGTCGGCGGCGTTTCCATAACCTTCTAAATCAATGAGCAATATGAAAAAGACTATACTTTCCATTCTGGTTTGTCTCGCAGGTCTCTTTGTCACCTCCTGCAACCAAGACTTGCTTGAGATCCCTCAGAAAGGCGTGATTCCTATGGAGGCGTTTTATCAGACAGATGACGACGCTCTTTCCGCCCTGACTTCCGTTTATCACGGCTTTGCGACCAACATGTGTTCCATCAAGGCCATCGGCCAGAACATTTTCACGGCATACATGTTCGCGCAGAATCTGCCCGGTGACGATGTTTACGCAGCCTGCAAGGAGTACGGTAACAACGACTGGCAGGCCGAGATGGACGAGTTCCGCTTCGACCCCAGCAACTATATCATCTCCACGCTGTACAGGAATTCCTATCTTGCAATCTATTATACCAACCTCGTTACTGACAATTTCCAGTATGGCGAGAGCGCGACCAAGGACAGGGTCATCTCCGAGGCCAGGGTTATCCGTGCATTCCTCTACATGACCCTTGCAATTTACTGGGGCAATCCTCCGCTCGTGGACCACGTCCTTGAAGGTGCCGACAAGCCGGGCAATTATGAGGGCGGACAGAAGGGCCTTCTCGAATGGTGTGCAAAGGAGTGCGAAGAGTCTGCACCTTATCTTGATGAAAGGAAGAGCACAGCTGACAAGGATGGCACCTTCCATGCCACCAAGGGCCTTGCATGGACAGTCCAGGGTAAATGTCTCCTTTTCCTCGGTGACTATGCAAAAGCCAAGACCGTCCTCAAGAAAATCATTGATTCCGGCAAATACGCCCTCGTCCCTGGTGAGCGTTGGAAGGAACTGTTCCACGTAGAGGGTGACGGAAACGAGGAGAAGATCTTCGAAAGCAACGTTGCTTTCAACCCTAACGTATCCGCCTGGACCATCCAGTACAACTATTCCACCTGGCAGCAGGCCAACATGTGGTGCTGGCGCGGCGACCGTTTCGCCCGTGTTCCCATCGAGGTCGGTATGAACAAGAACGGTTGGGGCGGCCTTGGTGTCAATGTCGATTTCGCCAGGGAATTCGTCGAGAATGATGGAGATTCCCCCAGACGCAAGGCATCCATCCTCTCCTATGATGAGGTCCTCTATGAACTCAACTACACCCAGGATGTGGATGAGAACAACGCAAAGTGGACGGTCAACGGCCAGG
Source organism: Candidatus Cryptobacteroides sp. (assembly GCA_045111695.1). Taxonomy (GTDB): domain Bacteria; phylum Bacteroidota; class Bacteroidia; order Bacteroidales; family UBA932; genus Cryptobacteroides. Next base: position 2,818 of record JBGUGW010000118.1, read on the forward strand.
AAGTCGTAGGTCCCAAGACCCAGGATCCCCTCAGGGGCGTCAGTGACCTTCGCGGCGTATATGGCAACGGCGAATACCTCCAGTTCAAGAGAATCGTGAGCCCGCAGGACGTCAAGGGACACTCCGCTTGGAGCGAGGCCAACTATCTCTTCTTCCGTTACGCAGAGGTGCTTCTTATGTATGCCGAGTGTTGCGCTCAGACCGGCGACAACGATGGTCTCAAATACCTCAACATGATCCAGCAGAGGGCGGGTGCGAAGCACATCAGTACCTCTCTCACCCTCGACGAGGTCAAGAAGGAGAAGAAGTTCGAGATGTGGACAGAGTGCTGCCGTTTCGCGGACTGCCTCCGCTGGGGTGACCTCGAGGGCATGAAGAAGGCTGGTTCCGACGTGCCAACCCTCAAGGATAGCTTCTTCTATGCTGAGAATCCCACTCCTGAGCATCATGCTGTGGTGACCATGCACAATTTCAACGATGACCCCGCTTACGGCAATGGTAAGGAGCACGGCTTCAAGACCGGCAAGCACGAGCTCTTCCCGTTCCCGGATCTCGAAACTTCCATCAACCCGAACATTATCCAGAACCCGGGATGGTAATCGGTTGATTGATAATATTGGTTAATTATGAATTATTGGGTTAAAACGGTTCTTTGCCTTGTTTCGGCTTCTCTCCTTACCCTGCAGGTTTCCGCCGCAGGGGAAGGGGAGAGGGCGAAGCTCGGTGATTATTACGCGCCCGCTACTGCAGTACCTACGACTCCCGACTCTGAAGGCTTCATCCGCAGGTGGACCATCCTCGAACCGATTGCCAAGAACTTCAGCAGCAACAGCATGCTCACGGACAACTTCCTGTCCGAAGTAATGGCTGAGGAGTACTTCAAAGACCAGTATACGGTCGTCCCCGTGGACGGATCCAAGGTCAAGATTGGCAAGTCCACACTTCTGTGGCATGCGCTCGACTCGAAGAAATACTTCGTCAACCTCCTCCGCTTTGCGGAAGGCTATGGCAAGGAATACTTCCAGCAGATGTACTGGGCCGTGACCATCATCGACTGCGAGGAGGACATCGAGAATGTCAGGCTTGCAGGAGGTGTCAACTCCGGCGCCGTCTGGTATCTCAACGGCGAGGAAGTGCTGCGTCTCACCAACGACCGCGACCTGATCGTGGACGACAGCATGTCTAAGAGGATCACTCTCAAGAAGGGCAGGAACATCCTGCGCGGTGCCGTCCTGAACGGACAGGGCATGGCTACTTTCTGCCTGCGCTTCGTCGATGAAAAGGGGAATCCCGTCACCGGCTATACGCTCTCGTCTGAAATGTCCAAGAAGAAATGATCATGAAAAACAGAATATTGGCAACAGTCCTGGCCGCGATGATGACCATAGCGGCCTCGGCCCAGATAGGGAGTCCGTACATACATGACCCGTCCACCATCGTGGAATGCGATGGCAAATACTATACGTTCGGAACCGGAAGCGGAGGCTTGGTCTCCGAGGACGGTTGGAACTGGCACAGCGGCGGCGTCCGCCCCGGAGGCGGTGTAGCCCCGGATGCTATCAAAATCGGCGACCGTTATCTGGTAGTCTATTCTACCGGCAACGGATCCGGCCTGCGTTACAGTTCCCACGTGTATGCGATGTGGAACAAGACCCTCGATCCCGAGTCTCCGGACTTCGAGTACACTGAGCCCATGGATCTCGGCGGATCGAACGGATATGAGGACTGCGACGGCATCGACCCCGGTCTCATGATGGGGCCTGACGGCAGGCTCTGGCTTGTCTACGGCACCTATTTCGGATACCTGCGCATCAGGGAACTCGATCCCAAGACGGCGAAGCCGATAAGCGAGCCCGTCGACGTCGCCCTCTCCTGCGAAGCCGGAGAGATGATGTACAACGACGGCTGGTATTACTTGCTCGCCACCCACGGCACCTGTTGCAGCGGAGTGAACTCCACCTATGAGATCATCGTCGGACGCTCCAAGAGTCCTACCGGTCCTTACATCGACAATATCGGGAGGGACATGGTCCATGGCGGCGGCAGGCTCCTGCTTGCCTCCGAACCCCGCCGCATCGGCGCCGGGCACTTCGGCCGCTTCATCGTGGACAAGGGCGTCGAGAAGATGTCATTCCACTTCGAGGGTGACCTCGACCGCAGCGGCAGGAGCGTTCTCGCCATCCGCCCGCTTATGTGGAAAGACGGCTGGCCGGTCGCCGGCGAGCCTTTCGAGAACGGCGAATACAGCCTTGTCTCCGAGAGAAGGGGATATGCCCTGGAACTCGCAGTCAACAATGTCCCCATGGCTGGCGGCATGCGAGGCTTCAACCGCAATGGCGATGACAATGTCGTGGCACTGGAGGACCAGAAACTCGAGGATGTCATCGGCACCTGGCCGGAGGGAGAGATCGCTCTCCGCATCGGCCCCGAGCTCTTCAGGCCCCATCAGGCATGGGAGATCACCGAGGTCCCCGAATTAGGCGGATATCTCGGAGGAGCCTATTGCAAGATCACCGTCGCCGGAACGGGCCGCGCGCTTGCGGCTACGGCCGGCAAGGAGGTCACTACCGTCCCCGAATTCACCGGTGCTCCCGAGCAACTTTGGAGAATTGACAGGTTAATCGATGGAACTTACAGGATTATGCCTAAATTTGTACCAGGCACCGATGAAGAGCTCGTGCTCGTCTCCGTTGCTGACAGTACTCCTTCCCTGGGATTATTCGATCCTGATAGCGACAACTCCAAATGGAATCTCAAAAAACACTGATACTATGAGAAAAAGCTTCACAATCCTTTTGCTCTTCGGCCTGACGGCGTTAATGTCTGTCCAGGCCCAGGCGCAGAAGAAAAATGCCAAGATCGATGTGACAGAGGCCCTGAAGGGCTATTTCAAGCCCGTCACCACGCCTTCGGCCGCACCTGACGCGGAAGGTTTTATCCGCCGCTGGATGCTCCTCGAGCCGATTAGCAAGCCCAATCCCACGAACAGGGTGTTCACGGATTCCTATACCCGTGAGAACCTCAGCGTGGAGTATTTCCCCGACCAGTTGACCGTCATCCCCAAGGACGGGGACAAGGTCAAGGTCACAATGGAATACCAGCCTCCGGTAAACCTCAGCTCGAACCGTCCTGCCGCTCAGCAGCAGCAGGACCAGCCCAAGTTCGTCAAGGCCACGCTGACCTGGCATGCCCTTGACAGCGACCATTTCTTCGTCAAGCTCTTCCGTTTCGCGACAGGCCTTGACAAGGACCGCTACGGCGTCATCTTCTGGTCCGTCACCGTCATCAACTGCGAGGAGGACATCGAGAACGTCAGGCTCGCGGTCGGCTCCAACAAGGCCGCGAGATGGTGGGTCAATGGTGAGGAAGTCCTGCTCCTGGCGGGTGACCGCCACATGGGTGTGGACAGCGCCGTTTCCGACCGCGTCACCCTGAAGAAGGGCAGGAACATTCTCCGCGGAGTCACCATGAACGGCCCCGGCATGAGCGAGTTCTGCGCCCGCTTTATCGATGATACGGGCAAACCCGTCACGAACTATACTATTACGTGCAACTGATAAAGCCCTGACAACCATGAAAAGAACGACTATCATATCATTGGGAGCAGCCCTGCTCCTGTCGGGCGTATCACTGCATGCCCAGACGGGCGCCCCGTACATCCATGACCCGTCATCCATCGTTGAATGCGACGGCAAGTACTACACTTTCGGAACCGGCGGCGGAGGCCTGATCTCCGAGGACGGCTGGAACTGGCACAGTGGTGCCGTGAGGCCCGGCGGCGGAGCAGCCCCTGACGCCATCAAGATAGGTGACCGCTACCTGGTCATCTACGGCACCACCGGCGGTGGAATGGGAGGCGGTCACGCCAGCAAGATCATGACCATGTGGAACAAGACGCTTGATCCGGAGTCGCCGGACTTTGCCTACACTGAACCGGTAATGGTCTGTGAATCACTTGTTGACGAGGATTTCAACGCCATCGATCCGGGTGTCCTCCTGGACCCGACCACGGGCCGTATGTGGCTTACCTGCGGAACGTATTTCGGCCATATCCGCCAGGTGGAGATCGATCCGAATACGGGATTCCGCGTCGAGGGCAATGAAGCCATCGACGTAGGAAGGAACATGGAGGCCTCTACCATGATGTACCGTGACGGCTGGTACTACCTGCTCGGCACTCACGGCACCTGCTGTGACGGTGTCAACTCTACGTACAACATCGTCGTGGGCCGTTCCCGCAACGTCAACGGACCTTTCATCGACAATGTCGGCCGTTCGATGATCCAGGGCGGCGGCAAGTCCGTCATCACGACGGAAGACCGTCTCGTCGGCCCCGGTCATTTCGGCCGTTACGTCGAGGAGGAAGGAGTAGAGAAGATGTCCTTCCACTGGGAGGCTGACATGGACCAGAGCGGCAGGAGCGTACTCGGCATCCGCCCGCTCCTGTGGAAGGACGGCTGGCCGGTGGCCGGCGAAGCCTTCCGCGAGGGTACCTACGAGATCCAGTCCGTCAGGAGCGGTTACGCCCTCGAATTGGAGGTCGACTTCGTCCGTGCCCAGGGCGCTATGCGTGGCTTCGGCAGGGGCAATGACAACCAGCCGAACGTAGCCCTCGAGGAGCAGAAGCTCGAAGAGGTCATCGGCTCCTGGCCGGAGGGTGTCATTGGAGCGAGGAACGGCTACTACATGGGCCGTCCCTGGCAGAGATGGACCATCATCCCTGTACCTGAGGCCGGCGGCTATCTCGGAGGACCTTACTACAAGATCGTCATAGCTGGTACTGAGCGTGCCCTCGCGGCTAACGACAAGGCCGAGGTTGAGACCGTCCCGGCATTCACCGGCGCTCCCGAACAGCTCTGGCGCATCGACCAGCTCACCGACGGTACCTTCCGCATCATGCCCAAGTCCATCCCCGGACATGACGAGCCTTATGCCCTGGTATCCCTCGGAGACTGCTCTCCGACGCTCGCTCCGTTCGACTTCAAGAGCGACAATTCGAAGTGGGATTTCAAGTGCTATTCACCAATCAAATAACTAATTATGAAGACTTTGAATAGATTATGCATTCTGCTTGCCTTTGTTGCGGCAGCCTGTTCCCAAGCTCCGGCCGAGACAGGTGAGCTACCGGCTCTGAAGGACGTATACAAAGATGCTTTCAAGATCGGCGCCGCAATCAGTTCCTTCGAGGTGAGCGGGCGCAATCCTGAATATGAAGCGTTGATTCTCAAACACTTCAATTCGCTTACCCCTGGCAATGAGCTTAAACCCGAGTCACTGCATCCCAGGCCGGACGTCTGGAACTGGGAGCGCGCTGACCGGTACGTCGACTTTGCCAATGAGCACGGCATGTTTACCATGGGACATACCCTGTGCTGGCACAACCAGACTCCCGAGTTCTTCTGGAACGATAAGAACGGCAATCCCAAGAGCCACGACGAGCTCGTCGAGACCCTCAGGAGCTATATCGAGACTGTCTGCACCCATTTCAAGGGCAGGGTTGACGCCTGGGACGTAATCAACGAGATCGTCTCTGAGCAGGGCGGATACCGTGACAAGGGATGGGTACATGCCTTCGGCGGCGAGGAGTACGGCGACGAGATCGTCAAGACCGTGTTCCGTTTCGCTGAGCAGTATGCCCCCGACACTGAGCTTTACTACAACGAGTTCAACGTCTGGCGTCCTTCGAAACTCGAGGGTGTCCTGCACATCGTCAAGATGCTGAAGGAAGAAGGCATCCGTATCGACGGAGTCGGCATCCAGGCACACTGGGGACTCAATTACCCGAAGAACGAGTATGTGGTGAATGCCATCGAGAAGATCGCTGCGCTGGGCGTCAAGGTGATGATCACCGAGATTGACATCGACGTTCTGCCTCTCACCAGGGAAGGCCAGGTGATCGGCCAGGTGATGTCCGATCCTCAGTTCCAGCTGGAGGAGTTCAAGGAGTATCTCGATCCATACAGGGACGGTCTCCCGGCAGATGTTGAGAAACAGCTTGCGGACCGTTATGAGGAGCTCTTCAAGATCTTCTACGACCACCGCGACGTGATCGACCGCGTGACCTTCTGGGGCGTTCAGGACGGAGGCTCGTGGAAGAACGGTTATCCCGTACCGGGACGTACGAACTATCCGCTGCTTTTCCGCAGGGACCTGACCCCGCACGACGCGTTCTTCCGCGTAGCTGCGATTCCCAACAAATAAGAAAAAAGGGAGCCCGACGGGCTCCCTTTTTTTTACTTCTTATAGGGCTTCAGCATCGAAGCGTATTTGTCGAGCAGCGCTTTAAGCGCCTTGATATCACCGCTTTCCCTCAGTTGCCCGACCTGCCAGGTAGGCGCTTCGTACATCGGGGCAAGCTGGGCTGACTCAAGCATGTTGGCACCGACCTCGGCTATGTGGATGCCGGTTTCGAAGTCCTTGGCCCCATCCTTTTTCCATTGATCGTAGCGCGTGAGGAAACTGCCGATCTTGTCCTCCCTGTCCGGGAAATAGGGGAACGGATCCTCGCGGTTGCGGAAATAGCCGAGGATAGCCGCGGGGATGGCGGGGTCACGGACGGTGCCGTCTTCGTAGAAGACTCCGTGCACCGTGCCCCAGCCCTTTTCGACGATCATGAGCTCCCAGATGCACCAGCCCATACCGGCCTTCATGTGCTCCTCGAGGGTCACGTCATAGGGATTGGCGCGGGCGATGCAGCCCATCTCACCGTTGAACACCTGCTTGCCGACGCTGGCGGCAAAGGACTTGGCCTTGGCGATGGTGTCGCGGATCATATCCCTTGTTTCGGAATAGTTGTGGAACTGCAGGATGTCGGCATAGTCCGCCATCTCGATCATGCATGATACCTTCTCCATGCCGATCGTCAGGGGAGTGTCGGGATCCTTTTCCT
>JBGUGW010000119.1:0-4320 GCA_045111695.1 Candidatus Cryptobacteroides sp.
TGAAAAAAGCTATACTTATTCTTGCTGCTGCAATGATGATGGGTATCAGCGCCTCCGCCCAGGAGTTCAATCCGCACTGGTATCTCCAGCTTCGCGGTGGTGTCGCCGAGACTATCGGTGAGACCAACTTTGTTGACCTCCTCTCCCCGGCCGCTGATCTCTCCCTCGGCTATCAGTTCACCCCTGTCTTCGGCCTCCGCGGCAACGCTTTGGGTTGGCAGGCTAAGGGTGCCATGAGTGGTCTCGGGGCTAACACTGAGGTTTACAAGTTCAACTTTGCCCAGGCTGCCCTCGATGCTACTTTCGACATCGCCAATATCTTCAATGTCAACCTTGACCGTTTCCTCAGCCCTTATGCTTACCTCGGTGTCGGCGCCAACATGCGCTTCAACAACGATGAGGCCAAGGCTATCCAGGCCAAGGGTGGCAGCTTCGAGTATATGTGGGATGGCAAGGCTTTCAGCCCCGCCGGACGTGCCGGTCTCGGTTTCGACATCCGTCTCTCCGACGCCATCAAGCTCAACCTTGAGGCTGGTGTGAACGCTCTGTCCGATCACTTCAACTCCAAGAAGAACGAGCGCGCTGGCAAGCTGCCTGATTTCGACTATCAGTACACCGGCCTCGTCGGTCTCAAGATCGCTCTTGGACCCACCAAGAAGGCCGCTCCCGCTCCTGTAGTCGTTCCTCCTCCGGCACCCGCCCCGGCACCCGCCCCGGCACCGGCTCCGAAACCGGAACCGAAGCCCGTCGTGGTTGAGCAGCCCGCTCCCGCCCCGGCTCCCGAGCTCCAGGAGAACATCTACTTCATCATCAACAAGTGGGATATCCAGGCTTCCGAGGTTGCCAAGCTCGATGAGATCGCTGCTTTCATGGCTCAGAATCCTGACACCAAGGTTCAGCTCACCGGTCACGCCGACAAGGACACCGGTACCGCCCAGAGGAACCTCTTCCTCTCCGAGAAGCGTGCTGAGGCTGTCACCAACGAGCTCGTAAAGCGCGGCGTCGACAAGGCCCGTATTTCCTCTACCTTCAAGGGTGACACCGCGAACCCGTTCGCTACCCCTGAGGAGAACCGTGTTACCGTTTGCTTCGTGAAATAATTTCATTAAACAATAGAGTAATAATATGAAGTGAGCCGGGATGGAATCCAATTCCATCCCGGCTCTTTTTGTTGTTATCCCTCAGCAAAATGCTGAGGGATAACTATGTGATAAAACTGTTATTCGGAGAGCAGGGGACCGCGGCCGCGGTCGTTGGCACGGTAGTGCGGGGCGTAGAGGGACTCTATGTTGACCGCGGGCATCTGGAAGGAGCCGCTCTGGGTGACCAGGAACTCCTCTGTGATGACGGTATTCTCTTCAGGATAGGAGTCGAACCAGTACTCAGTGCGGTCGGCGAGGACGCTGCGGTAGCCGTGGGGGGTGAAAGTGTGCCAGCCGGCTATGCTGAGCGGCCGCAGCCACCAGCCGTATTGTCCGGAAAGCTGGTTCGCAGGCCGCAGGGAAGCGGGCCTGGGAGCCGTCAGCTTGACGAAACTGCGGTTTTCCTCGTTCCAGATACGGTATTCGGCGAAGACCTTGTCACCGATGCTGAGTTTATCTCCATCAGAGAGTTCATTGCGCTGAACCTTTCCGTCTACGGTGCGCTCCACGAAGAAGCGGCGCTCTACGGTGAATCCGTTGCCGGCAGCCTTGACTTCCTCGAAAGGTTTTGTGAATGTCTTGCTCAGGCTGATGATACGCGTATCAAGCGTCTCCTGGGAGGCGTCCAGGATTGTTGCGATGGCATTCACGAAGGATGCGTCCTCGTCCCAGTGCTGTGTTTCTTTCTGGACCATTAGCCAGAGGCTTATGCCGTCAGCTATGGAGAAGGCCTCTGCCTCGTCGGTACGCCTGTCGAAATAGCGCTCGCGGTCGCGCAGCAGGTCTGCGATGAAGGCGTGGGCATATGCCTCGCTTTCGAGCAGGCCGCGGTAAGGCATGACGACATTGGGATAGTACCATCCGCCGGACGGGTGGGCTACGGCATACTCCTGCAGGGAGATCAGGTCCTTTATCGCAGAGTCACGCAGTTTGGCGCCCGTACCGAGGCGTATGCCCCACGCGGCGGCGAGCCTGCGGCCCTCCTCGGAGCCTGCAAGGCTCACGAGGGTGTGCAGCCGCCGCGCCTTGCCGAACACATATCCGTTCAGGCCTCTCTCCTTGCGGGGAGTGAGATATTCCTTCATCCTCTTCCTGAAATCTCTCAACTTCTTGGAATCTACATCCTTGGCGGAGAATTCTACCTCCGGATACATCACCCTGACGGATACATATTGTTCTTCGGAGATGCCTCCGCACCAGATGGGACGCTTGTTGTCGCCGAAGAATACCTTGTCGAGATATTTCACAGCCGCTTCCACCGTCTCATACGGCACTGCGCTGGCATCAATCCCACGCCTGCGCAGGCCTGCATAGCGATCCAGAAGAACGGCTGTGATGATGGGGGAGCTGTCCATTCCCTTGAACCATGCGAATCCTCCGTCCTCGTCACGGCACGCCAGAAGCTTATCTAATATGGCGGCACTGGTCTGTTCTATAGTGAGTTGCGATCCGAGCTTTGCGGCCATCAGCCTGACATACAGGGCTTCAGAGAGGTCAAGGGCGTTTTCTGATGCAGGCTCCGCCTTTGTGGGCAGGGCTTCCTTGACCATCTGCAGAAGGGAAATGTCCTTCAATACGGCGTCATCAGCCGAAACGTTGACGAATTCACCCTTAAGTTTTGCGAGCAGTTCCTCCATCGACTCACCGCTGTGCAGTATGGAGGAATGGGCCTCCGTGAGCGTCTGTACGGCCTTGTAGACTGGTACGCTCACGAATACGGCGTCGGAGCCGTTGCCCTCGCCGTCTGCGATGAAGGTGAGCTTGATGCCAAGTTCACTGATGTCCGGTACCTCGATTTCGAGATCCTCGGAGAGAGCGCCGTGCGGCTCGAGAGTCACGGGCTTCACGATGCTGCGTATGGGTGCAGTATTGCGATAATCCTTTCCGTCATACAGGTCGATGCGGAGCCGCCCGGCCAAGGTCTCGTCCACGCTGCTGGACAGCGAAGCCTTGACGAAGTAATGGTCTCCCGCATACAGGTACTGGGGCTCGACGAGCGAAACCTTGGCCGGGACCGTCACGACCATCTCCTGACGCAGGACAGCGTTGTCCATATCCTTATTGTGTGCGAAGAGCTGGACGAAATAGGTCGAGAGCTTGTCTGCATTGGTGAAATCGAGCCTGATCCTTCCTTCGGAATCCGACCGGAGGAAAGGCTCGAACGCCACGGTCTTTGCGAAATCCTCGCGCACGGCGATATCTGCGCCCATATCGGCGTCCATCATCGCATCGTCCTTCGCGGCCTGGGCCGCATAGCCCATGACGACGGTCTCTCCCAAAGCTTCTTCCATTTCAATGGCTTCCGGCATGGGGGCGGCTGCGATCATGTCTGCGGATGCATTGGACGCCGTCTTGAACATAACTCCTCCGGCACGGGTCCCGCGCGTCATGATTCTATAATCTGTTCGGTCCATTCCTGTGGTGGAGCGGATGCTGACAGATGGCCCGGCAGGGCCACGCATCAATATGCGGCTCCAGCGGTTGGCCATGATGCGTTCGCTGGATTTGTCAAATATGGTGGCGACGCACTCTACGCCGGGCTTTGTGGAGATTTCGAAGGAATATGCGGTTCCCGGGGCAGTCTTGTCCAGGAACCTGGTGAATGCCAGGGGCAGTTCAAGTCTCTTCGTACTCCGGTCGAACTGACGGGAGAATGAGAACTGCCTGTAGTCCTTGAAATAGACTACATTGACCCTTACGACATCGGGAGCGCCTTCCGGCCAGTTGAAGCGTACGGTCTCGAGCGAGCCCGCTTCGCCCTTGAGGCCTGTCAGATGGACCATTTTCGACCCGAGGACGACGTTGCCGGTGCCGTAGAGTTCCACGACGGCCCATACGGGCCCGTCAGTGGCTCCTATCTGCACCGTGACCGCTCCCTCCTCGTCCGAAGCATTGAAGAAGCTCAGCACATCTGCGTGAAGCTCAGAGTCCCCTTCCTTGACTTTCAGGATATCATATACGACGGTGGATTTGATATCGTTGCCGAAAACATCCTTGTCCGTAGCAACCGCCTCGAACACATAGAGCCCGGAAGGGGAGCCTGAAGTGTCCAGCTCCAGTATGTCTCCGGGTGCGGCCTTGCCAGAGACAAGGACCTTGTCGCCAGACTTGAGGGTATAGTCGATCCTAAGGGATTTGCGGTTCTGGTTGACACCCTGCCGGTAGGTCTCGGTATGGA
>JBGUGW010000120.1:0-4342 GCA_045111695.1 Candidatus Cryptobacteroides sp.
GGCCACACTTGGCCTGATGGCTTTCAGGGGATGGTTCATCGGGATGCAGGACTCTTTCAGTTCCATGATGACCGACCTCGTGGTCAACGGGATGAACATCGCTGCGAGCATAGTGCTCACGCTAGGCATCGGCCGCTGGGAAGGATTCGGTTTCCCCGGAATCGCCCTCGGCACCGTCGTAGCCCAGTATTCCGGACTGCTGTACGCTACGCTGAAGACAGCTTTCCGCTACGGGGATGTCTTTGAAGGATTCTCCCGCGAGGATCTGCGGAAATCTTTCGCCGGATCGGAGATGCGGGGCTTCATGTCCATGAACAACGACATCTTCATCCGTTCCCTCTGCTTTACCGCCATCTACATCAGCATTCCGGCCATCGCCGCCCACTATGGCGACCTGATGCTGGCCGCCAACACCATCCTGATGAAACTGCTGATGATATTCTCCTTCTTCACGGATGGCTTCGCATATGCCGGAGAGGCCCTGACGGGCCGTTTCATAGGCGAAAGGAATCTCAGGATGACGAAGAGGTCGGTGAAGTACGTCTTCTATTGGAGCATGAGCATAGTGCTGGGATTCATGGCGATATACAGGTTCGGCGGGATGCCGATGGTCAGGCTGATGACTTCCGATACGGAGGTCATGGAAGCCTGCCGGAAATTCATCCCCTGGCTGGTGCTGATGCCGCTGACAGGCTGCGCAGCCTTCACCTGGGACGGTATCTATCTCGGCGCGACCGCCTCAAAAGGCATCCGCGATGCCATGATCTGGGCGGCCGCAGCCTTCCTGGGTTGCTGGTTCGCCGGCATCGGCATCCTCCGTGCCGTCTCACCGCTGCCCAACGACAACCCGGCCTTCCAGGTCCAGGCCATCCATATCCTCATGGTCGCCTATTTCGCGCACCTCCTCGCCCGCACCATCGTCCTGTCCCTGCGCTACCGCCGCGACGTCCTCGCCCGGCATTTTCAGTCCTTGTAGAGACCTTCCCTGGAGAGCAGATGGTTAAGGTTGGCGAGGCCGTAGGCTGTGACAGCCTGGACCACTGCCGAATGCTCCAGATACTCCGGGATCAGCTTGTCATAGAGGTCGTCCTCGGTGTGCCAGATGTCACGGTAGATGAAGTCGTAGCCGAAGATGTCCTGCTCCCTGAAGGAGATGGCAGGGATGCCGTTCATGGCGAAATAGGCGTGGTCGGAACCGCCGGCGCTGGTGGGCCTGGCCTGAGGCTCGCCCTCGCGCTTGATCACCTCGAAGGGGATGTCGGGATTGTAGTCCTTGAGCGGCTCGCAGACCTCCACGAAATCATCGTACATCGCCGGGGGGACGGTTATGGATACCGCTGCCAGAGGGCCTCCGTCGCGGTTGAAGTAATTGGAGATCTTGTCCCAGGGGACGGTCTTGTTCAGGACGAAATACTTCGAACCCAGAAGGCCGTACTCCTCAGCAGTCCAGATGCAGAACATGATGGAGCGCTTGGGCTTGGCGCCGGCGGCTGCCAGCAGGCGAGCCGCCTCCATGGTCACGCAGACGCCCTGGCCGTCATCTGTGGAGCCGGTGGCGATATCATATGCGTCCAGATGGCCGCCCATCATCACATACTCGTCCGGATACTTGCTGCCCTTGATGACCGCAAGGATATTGTGGTACTTCATGGGCCCGGGGAAGAAGTGGTTGCGGATGTCGAACTCCAGCTGGAAATCCTGACGGTCGACGACCTTCTGCTTGATGGTCTCGAACTGGTGCTCGTCCAGAAGGATGTCGCAGGCCTTGGGAAGGTTGTCCATGGTGATGTCAAAGCAGGTCGCACGGTTGTAGAGCACCTGCATGGGCATCTTGGACGGGCGTATGAAGCCCAGGACGCCGGCATCGACCATCTGGCGGTAGAACGGCACGGTAGCTTCCTCGCCGGCCGCGACCTTGGCGGCGCGGGTGGAGTCCGCCTTGGCGCTGGAATCGATGGCCAGACCGCTGGTAGGGCCGGTCTCCAGCAGCACCCAGGCGCCCTTGAGCGCGCCCTTGACGCGGTTGAAATCCTGCTGGGTCTTCGGCTCGAGCAGCACTCGGCCCTTCTGGGGCCCGCGGGTGCCGGCTGTATAGGCCGGAGTACCGAAATGCAGGGTCATCCCGTCCTCGGAGAGCATCCTGCCGTACCAGGGGCCGCGGTCGAAGCCCACGCCGATCTCGACGGCCTCCTGAAGGGTCACTTCGAGGCCCCAGGAGCGGAACTGCTCCGCCACCCAGTCCTCTGCGTGGTGAAGCATGTGCGTGCCGACGAGGCGGCCGCCGATGTTCCTGGCAATATAGTCCGCATGTTCCATGGTGCGGTTGTCGGTACGCCCGAGCTCAAGGACGGTCTTGGTGACCTTGTCCTGTGCGCCCAGCGTCAAGGCCATAAGGAGTGCCAGGCCGATGATGCTGAAAGTTCGTTTCATAGGTTATTTCTTTTTGGTGGTTTTTCTAGTGGGAGGCTCCTCCGTCACGTGCTCCGGCTCGACCAGCTCATAGTCCAGCAGGACCTGGTCGAGATTGGCGGATTTCACGCGGATGCGGACGGGATCGCCGAGGGTGTAGACCTTGCGGGTCCTGCGGCCGATGATGCGGAAATTCTTCTCGTCGAACTCGAAGAAATCCGAGCGTATGGTCCGCAGCGGTATCATGCCCTCGACCTTGGTCGGCTCAATCTCGGCGTACATGCCCCACTCGGTGACGCCGGACACATGCGCGTCGAACTCCATGCCTATCTTGTCCTGCATGAACTCCACCAGCTTGTACTTGATGGAGGCGCGTTCGGCGTCCGTCGCGACGATCTCGCGCTCGGACGAATGGACGCTCATAGCCTCGTAGAAACCCTTATCCTGGCTGTCGGCATTGTCGAGATACAGCGACAGCAGGCGGTGCACCATCAGGTCCGGATAGCGGCGGATCGGTGAAGTGAAATGCGTATAGAACTTGAAGGCCAGTCCGTAATGGCCGATGTTGTCGGTGCTGTATTTGGCCTTGGCCATGGAGCGCAGCGCAATGATCTGCAGGGCGTCGTAGGAGGGCGTGCCCTTGGCGGCTGCAAGCAGCCCGCCGATGGATTCGGCGACCTCGGATGGGCTGCCTATAGGACCCATCTTCAGGCCGAAATTGCCGGCGACGTCGCGCAGACCGGCGACCTTTTCCATATTCGGTTCGTCATGGATACGGTAGACGAATGTCTTGGCCTTCTTGGAAGGCACGCCGTTCATCTTGCCGCCCGTGGCGACATATTCGGCTACGCTGCGGTTGGCAAGCAGCATAAACTCCTCAATGAGCCAGTTGGCCTCCTTGGAGACCTTCTCATAGACATTGACTGGCTTGCCCTTCTCGTCCACTTCCACTTTCATCTCGGGACGCTCGAAGTTCATCGCGCCAGCCTTGAAACGGCGTTCGCGGAGCGTGAGCGCAAGCTTGTTGAGTATGAGGAGAGCCTCCTCGACGGGCTCCGTCGCCTTGCCGGACTCTATGATGGCCTGCGCCTGCTCATAGTCGAAGCGGTTGTCGGAGTTGATTATGGTCCTGCCGAACCAGCGGCTCTCGACCTTGGCCTTGGGAGTAATCTCGAAGACAGCGGAGAATGTGAGCTTGTCCTCGTTGGGACGGAGCGAACAGAGTTTGTTGCAGAGCTTCTCGGGAAGCATCGGGACGGTGCGGTCCACGAGATAGACGGACGTGCCGCGTTCCTGCGCCTCCTTGTCAACGGGAGTGCCGGGCTTGACATAGTAAGAGACGTCGGCGATATGCACACCTATCTCGTAATTGCCGCTCTCGAGTTTGCGGAACGATAGGGCGTCGTCGAAGTCCTTGGCATCGGCGGGGTCGATGGTAAAGGTAAGGGTGTCGCGGAAATCCTTGCGGCCTTTGAGGTCGTTGGAGGTGATCCTGTCGGAAATCTTGTCGGCGGCGTTCTCCACCTCCTTGGTGAAGCGGTACGGGAGACCGAACTCCGCGAGGATGGCGTGCATCTCGGTCTCGTTGTCGCCGGGCATGCCGAGAATGTCGACGACATGGCCCTTAGGGCCCATGTCGTATTTCTCCCAGCGATCCACGACGGCGGCGGCCTTCATGCCGGTCTTGCCGCCCATCGCCAGGGCCTGCTGCTGGTCAAGTTCGATGTCATAAGGCATCGACTTGCTCTGCATGAGGAGCCAGGCCTGCGAGCCCACGAAGTGGAGTATGCCTACATGCGGGCGGTTCGAGCGTTCGATAATCTCCACCACCTCGCCTTCACGGCGCCTGGTTCCGATCTTTTCCTTGGTGAGGGCGACACGGACGGTGTCGCCGTTCAAGGCGTTCCTGGTCTTGCTGGCCTTCACGAAGATG
>JBGUGW010000121.1:0-3717 GCA_045111695.1 Candidatus Cryptobacteroides sp.
CAGCAGGCTAGGCGGTATCCCATGCCCGAGAAAAGCGGAAGGCCCGACATCTCCTGCGCGATGCCAACAGTGAAGGGATTGAGGAAAGCCGAGGAGAACCCGATGTTGGATGCCACATACACGACCAAGAGGCCTGTAATGGCATCATAGCCCATGGCTATGACCAGCGGCACGACGATGCCTACGAAAGGGATGGTCTCCTCGCTCATCCCGAAGACTGCACCGCCCAGCGAAAACAGTACTGCGAGGCCGGCAAGGACGAGCCGGTCGTATTTCCCGGCCTTGGAAATGAAGCGGTTGATGCCGTAGGACACCGCTCCGGTGGCATTGAGCACCCAGAAAGCTCCTCCGACGATGAGGATGAAGACGATGATGCCGGCCTGCTTGACGAAGCCGTTGTACAGGGAAGTGAAGACCTGCCATGTCTGCGGGGAGCGCTCTGCGCTCACGAAAGATACGGTTCCGTCCCCGGCAGTGACATACTGTCCCGGAGGGACGACCATCGTCGCCAGCGCGCACACCAGGATGATGGCCGAAATGATCACGTATGTGTTGGGGAAGCGCCTTTTTCGCATCGTATCCGTACCTCTATCTTCCGCGAATTTAAGAATTATTGAAATAAAATCGTACCTTTGCCCTTCCAAACTTGAAGTGATGTACAGGATTCTGGACAGGGTCAATTCACCTGAAGATGTCAGGGCGCTTGATGCAGGCGAGCTCACCGAGCTCTGCGCCGAGGTACGCTCGTACATGGTGGACTGCTGCTCCCGCAATCCGGGGCACCTGGCATCCAGCCTGGGTGCCGTCGAGCTGATAGTCGGGCTACATTATATATATAACACGCCCGAGGACAAGATCGTCTTCGATGTAGGCCACCAGGCGTACGCCCATAAGATCCTGACCGGCCGCAAGGAGCAGTTCAGGCAGAACCGCACCCGCGAAGGCATCAGCGGTTTCCCAAAGATGGAAGAGAGCCCTTACGACGCTTTCGGTGTCGGGCATTCCTCCACTTCCGTATCCGCAGCGCTGGGACTGGCCGAAGCCGCCAAGATGCGCGGAACCGGGGAAAAGACCGTGGCCTTCATCGGCGACGGCGCGCTCACCGGAGGCCTCGCCTTCGAAGGCATGAACAATGCCGGCAGCAGCGCCGCCGACCTCCTCATCATCCTGAACGACAACAACCAGTCGATAGACCGCAACATCGGAGCGCTGCACAACCACCTGCTCAGGATCACCACCAATCCCGCATACAACCGCTTCAAGGGCAAGATCTGGGAAAAGATGGGAGACCGCCGCCTCAGGGCATTCCTGCAGAGATGGATCAGGAGCCTGAAGTCCTGGATAGTCAAGGGATCGGGAGGAGACCTCTTCGAGGCCCTGGGATTCCGCTATTTCGGTCCCATCGACGGAAACGACATGGACCAGGTCCTGGAGACCCTGAGGAAGCTCAAGGGGCTCAAGGGACCGCGCATCCTGCACTGCATCACGACCAAGGGCAAGGGATACGCCCCCGCTGAGGCCGACCCTACCGTATGGCATGCCCCGGGACGTTTCGATCCCGAGACCGGCGAGCGCATCCGCTCCGCCCACAAGGCGGACCGCTACCAGGACGTCTTCGGTGAGGTCCTCTGCGAGCTCGCCGAGGCAGACAGGCGCGTCGTGGGCATCACGCCCGCGATGGCCACCGGCTGCGGGATGAACCTCCTCGCTGAGAGGATGCCGTCCCGCTTCTTCGACGTGGGTATAGAGGAGGAGCACGCCGTCACATTCTCCGCAGGACTCGCAGCAGGCGGGCTGAGGCCTTTCTGCAACATTTATTCTTCTTTCGCGCAGCGCGCTTATGACCAGATCATACACGACGTCGCCTTGCAGCACCTGCCCGTGACATTCTGCTTCGACCGGGCAGGAGTCGTCGGAGAGGACGGTCCCACGCATCACGGGGCCTTCGACCTCGCGGCGTACAGGAGCATACCCGGCCTGGTCATCGCGGCGCCGTCGGACGAGACGGAACTCAAGAACCTCATGTACACAGCCCTGCACCAGGACTCCCCCATGATCATCCGCTATCCGCGCGGCACCGGCGAAGGCCGTGACTGGCGCGAGGCGGGATGGCAGGTCCTGACGCCGGGCCGGGCCACCCGTCTCGTTGACGGCGAACGCATCGCCGTCCTCGCCCTCGGCCCGGCAGCGCACAGGGCCGCCGAGACGGCCGCCGCCTTCAAGGAGGAGTACGGCTTCTCCCCCGCAGTCTATGACGTCCGCTATCTCAAACCCCTCGACGGGGAGATGCTGAAGGAGGTCCTCGAAGGCTTCGAAGCGGTGCTCACCGTGGAGGACGGAGCGCTCATGGGAGGGCTGTACGGAGCCGTCGCCGAATACCTCTCCGCCAACGGTTCCGGCATGCGTCTCGCCGGCGCCGGAATCCCCGACAGATTCATCGCTCAGGACACTCAGGCAGCCGAAAGGGCGGAGTGCAATCTCGACCGCGACGGCATACTGCATCTACTTCACAATCTTGTCGAAAAAGATTGAAAAAAGTTTGCAAACTCCAAAATAATGTCTACCTTTGCAATCCCTTTCAGCGAATGAGGACGCTGAACCCGCCGATATAGCTCAGTTGGCCAGAGCACGTGATTTGTAATCTCGGGGTCGTGGGTTCGAATCCCTCTATCGGCTCGAAAGAAAAAATAAAGCACTGGGAGGTTCGCATAGTGGCAATTGCGGCGGACTGTAAATCCGCTCCCTCAGGGTTCGGTGGTTCGAGTCCACCACCTCCCACGGAAACATTTTTTGCGGAAGTAGCTCAGTTGGTAGAGCATCAGCCTTCCAAGCTGAGGGTCGCGAGTTCGAACCTCGTTTTCCGCTCCAAAAGCCGATGTAGCTCAGGGGTAGAGCGCATCCTTGGTAAGGATGAGGTCATGAGTTCAAATCCCATCATCGGCTCTTTTTTTAGGTCTGAATGGACCTTTAAACAGTTTGTAAACACTTAAAAAACATAATATTATGGCAAAAGAAACATTCCAGAGAACCAAACCCCATGTCAACATCGGCACGATCGGCCACGTTGACCATGGCAAGACCACTTTGACCGCCGCCATCACCATGGTGCTTGCAAAGCAGGGTCTCAGCGAGATCAAGTCCTTCGACCAGATCGACAACGCCCCCGAAGAGAAGGAGCGTGGTATCACCATCAACACCGCTCACGTCGAGTATCAGACTGCCAACCGTCACTACGCACACGTCGACTGCCCTGGCCACGCTGACTATGTGAAGAACATGGTTACCGGTGCTGCCCAGATGGACGGCGCTATCCTCGTGGTGGCCGCCACCGACGGTCCCATGCCTCAGACCAACGAGCACGTTCTCCTCGCCAAGCAGGTTAACGTCCCTAAGATGGTCGTCTTCCTCAACAAGGTCGACCTCGTGGACGATGAGGAGATGCTTGACCTCGTCGAGATGGAGGTCCGTGACCTTCTCAGCAAGTACGATTTCGACGGTGACAACGCTCCCGTCATCCGTGGTTCCGCTCTGGGCGCCCTCAACGGTGAGCCTCAGTGGGAGGAGAAAGTGCTCGAGCTCATGGATGCTGTCGACACTTATATCCCTCTGCCGGTCCGTCTGACTGACAAGCCTTTCCTCATGCCTATCGAGGACATCTTCTCCATCACCGGTCGCGGCACCGTCGTTACCGGCCGTATCGAGCAGGGTACCATCCAT
>JBGUGW010000122.1:0-10155 GCA_045111695.1 Candidatus Cryptobacteroides sp.
CGAAATCCTCCCTTACGACCGCTATCCTGCGGAAGACGGGGACGTCATCGGCGTCATCCTCAGCGGATCGCCGCTGAGTGTCTACGCCGCTGACGCCGTGAGACCCGACCTTTCGCGTTTCCTCGGCCGTCTGCCAGTTCTCGGCATATGCTATGGCGCGCAGCTCCTGAGTTACACCCAGGGTGGAAAGGTGGAGCCGGTCGGCACGCGGGAATACGGTCGCGCCGAGTTGGAGCGCATTGACGCATCCTGTGCCCTTTTCGAGGGTATAGACGCGCCCTCACAGGTATGGATGAGCCACGGTGACACCATCACCGCGCTTCCCGCTGGATACCGCGTTACCGCCTCGACTGACAGCGTGGAATATGCGGCTTTCGAGTGCTCTAACGCTCCTGTCTGGGGCGTGCAATTCCATCCGGAAGTCATGCATACGCTCCAGGGGGCGAAGCTCCTGGAGAATTTCGTCGTCGGGATCTGCGGCAGCCGCCGCGAGTGGACTCCCGACTCTTTCGTAGAGAGTTCCGTGAAGGAACTCCGCTCGATGCTCGGCGACGACAAGGTCGTCCTCGGCCTGAGCGGCGGAGTGGACTCCTCGGTCGCTGCTGTGCTCCTGAACCGTGCCATAGGGGACAGGCTGAACTGCATCTTCGTCAACCACGGCCTGCTCCGCAAGCATGAGTTCGAGGACGTGCTGAACGACTACAAGGAACTGGGACTCAACGTGACGGGCGTGGACGCTTCCAAGGAGTTCCTGTCAGCCCTGGCGGGGGAGTCCGACCCCGAGCGGAAGCGCAAGATCATCGGCGGGAAGTTCGTCGAGGTCTTCAACGCCGAAGCTGCCAAGATCGACGGCGCGAAGTGGCTCGCTCAGGGGACCATCTATCCTGACCGCATCGAGAGCTGCAATATCACCGGCAAGGTCATCAAGAGCCACCACAACGTGGGCGGACTGCCCAAGGACATGAAACTCCGTCTCTGCGAGCCCTTGAAATGGCTCTTCAAGGACGAGGTGAGGGCGGTGGGCCTTAGCCTGGGCATGCCGCGCCATATGGTGTTCCGCCATCCTTTCCCGGGACCGGGACTGGCGGTGCGCATACTCGAGGACATCACGCCGGAGAAGGTACGCATCCTGCAGGACGTGGATGATGTGTTCATGCGCAGCCTGCGCGAATACGGCCTCTACGACCGCATCTGGCAGGCGGGTGCTATACTCCTGCCAGTCCGCACCGTAGGCGTCATGGGCGACGAGCGTACATACGACCATGCCGTCGTCCTGCGAGCCGTGACCAGCACGGACGCTATGACGGCCGACTGGGCCGAGCTCCCGACGGATTTCCTCCGGAACGTGAGCAATGAGATCATCAACAATGTCAAGGGTGTCAACCGCGTATGCTACGACATTTCGTCGAAGCCACCGGCAACCATCGAATGGGAATAAACTGAACTATGTGTGGAATAGTAGGTTACATTGGTGACAGGGATGCCTGTCCCATACTGATCAAGGGTCTCCGCAGGCTCGAATACCGCGGATATGACAGCGCCGGCGTCGCCCTGGTGGGCAGTAACGGCGCACTCAACGTATACAAGTGCAAGGGCAAGATCGATGCCCTGGAGCATTTCCTTGTGGACAAGGATACCGCCGGAACGGTGGGCATCGCCCATACCCGTTGGGCCACGCACGGTGAGCCGAATGATACCAACGCACACCCGCATTTCTCGTCCGACGGGCGGATAGCGATGATCCACAACGGCATCATAGAGAATTACCGCGTGCTGAAGGACGCCCTGACTGCGGCTGGGGTTACTTTCCGTAGCGAGACGGACTCGGAGGTTCTCGTGAACCTCATAGAGTATGTCCGAAATACGGAAGGATGCAGCCTCGAGGATGCGGTCCGGCTCGCACTCAAGAAAGTTGTCGGCGCCTATGCCATCGCAGTGGTGGAGAAAGGCAACAACGACAAGATCATCGCTGCCCGCCAGAGCAGTCCGATGGCCATCGGAGTGGGGAAGGGCGAGTATTTCATCAGTTCTGATGCTTCGTCGATCGTCGAATACACCCATGACATAGTGTATGTCGAGGACGGCGAGATAGCCGTGATTGAAAGGGGCAAACCGCTTCAGCTCGTGACGCTTGAGAATCGCGAAGCCGATGTCAAGGTGACAACACTGGACATTTCCATCTCCGACCTTGAGAAAGGCGGATATCCCACTTTCATGCTCAAGGAGATCAACGAGCAGCCCCGTACCATCGTCGACTGCATCCGCGGCCGCGTCAATTCCGAGAGCGGCCGCGTCATCCTCTCGGGCGTACGGGACAACATTGACCGCTGGCTTGCGGCACGCCGTGTGATATTCGTTGCCTGCGGCACCTCCTGGCACGCGTCGCTTATCGGCAAGCAGCTGTTCGAGAACATCTGCCGCATTCCGGCCGAGGTGGAATACGCTTCGGAGTTCCGCTACCGCAATCCCGTGCTTTTCCCTGACGATATCGTGATCGCCGTGTCGCAGTCGGGTGAGACCGCCGATACTCTGGCGGCCATCTCCCTTGCGCGCAAGGCTGGCGCCTTTGTCTACGGCATCTGCAACGTGATCGGGTCCAGCATAGCCCGCGCGACGGACAGCGGCACGTACGTGCACGTCGGTCCCGAGATCGGCGTGGCCTCTACCAAGGCTTTCACGGGCCAGGTTACGGTCATGGCCATGATGGCCCTGTGCATCGCCGAGCGGAAGGGGACGGTCTCTCCCGAGTACTACAACGAAGTTGCCGACGGACTGCTCTCCCTGCCGGAGAAGCTCAAGGAAGTGCTGGAACTGAGCGGACCTGTCGCAGACCTCGCCAAGATATTCACATACGCCCACAATTTCATCTATCTGGGGCGTGGATACAACTATCCTACTGCGCTCGAAGGCGCTCTTAAGCTCAAGGAAATCAGCTACATCCATGCTGAGGGCTATCCTGCCGCCGAGATGAAGCACGGGCCCATCGCTCTGATTGACGCGGAAATGCCGACAGTCGCGATCGTCACGCCTGACGTGACTTACGAGAAGACCCTAAGCAACATTGAGGAGGTCAAGGCACGCGGCGGAAAGGTGATAGCGGTGATGGCCAAGGGCGACACGACGGTGCCGGGCATTGCGGACTATGTGATCGAAGTGCCCGCGGTCATCGACTGCCTCATGCCGATCATCGTCTCCGTGCCGCTTCAGTTGCTGGCGTACTACATCGCCGTCTACAAGGGCCGTAATGTTGACCAGCCCCGCAACCTCGCAAAATCTGTTACGGTGGAATAGATAGTGGATCCGGTCAGGCTATGCCGCCGGCTTCGCAGTAATTCAACCTTCGGAAAAGCTTCGCCGGCGGCACAGCCTGACCGGCTTTAATGCTATTATGCCAGAATGGCGTCGGCGAGGGATTCGAGGGCGGGGATGTCGGCGGCTTTCATCCGGCTGCGGATGGTGACGACTTGGTCGACTAGCTCGATGCCCTTCATCGCACCGACCATCTCGACCATCACGCGGGCTGCCGAAGGAGCCCATGAACCATTCTCGACTATCGCCACCCGACGATTGGAGTATCCCTTGATCTGAAGCCTGTGAAGGAACTCATACATAGGCGTAAAGAGTCCAGCATCATACGATGATGCGGCGATGACCATGGTAGGGTAGCGGAAAGCGTCTTCGACATTTTCGGCTATGTCCGAACGGCAGAGGTCGCTGAGGACGACCTTCTTGGCGCCCTTTTCGCGCAGGATGTCTGCGAGCTTCTCCGCCGCCTTCAGCGTACCTCCGTGGATGGAAGCGCATGCGATGAAAATGCCCTCGCTCTCCGGTGCGTATTTGCTCCAGGTATCATAGAGTGAGACATACTGCCCCAGGTCGTCTTCGAGGATGGGGCCGTGAAGCGGGCGTATGGTCTTTATAGGCAGGCCGGAAAGTTTGCCCAGCAGGGCCTGGACCTGGGCGCCGTATTTGCCGACGATGTTGAAATAGTAACGGCGACCCTCGCATGCCCAGTCATCGTCATCACGGCCGTAGAAGCCGCAGCGCGAAAGCGCGCCGAACTTGCCGAAGGCATCTGCGCTGTAGAGCGCCCCGTCGGCGGCGTCGAACGACACCATGACCTCCGGCCAGTGTACCATGGGCGCCGCGAAGAAACGCAGGCTGTGGGAGCCCAGCTCGAGGACATCACCCTCCTTGACGGTCCTGGTACGTCCTTCCAGCTCGATCCCTTCGAAGAACTGTCCTAGCATCTGGACGGCCTTGGCACTCGAAACGAGCGTGATCTCCGGATAAGCGTCAAGTACCCATGCGACGAGGGCGGAATGGTCGGGCTCCATGTGGTGCACGACCAGATAGTCCGGCTTGCGGCCTCCCAGGGCCTCGGCCAGATTGGCCTTCCACTGCTCTTCCTTGCGCATGTCCGCAGTGTCCAGAATGGCGATCTTGTCGTCCAGGATCACATAGGAGTTGTAGGACATTCCTTCGGGTACGACATACTGGCTCTCGAAGAGGTCGAGGTCGAGGTCGTCGACTCCGATATACTTGACTGTGCTGTTGAGGGAGACTGTCATCTTGCGTGGTTTTTGTGTTGTGCAAATATAGCAAACTGTTTTGAGAAATGGATTCGGATTGCTATATTTGTGTAGAGTCGCCGGAGTTGCCGGCGCATTGGAGTTTAACCCGTTAATAATACTGAAAATGGCCAAGTACGTATGTGACCTTTGCGGCTGGGAGTATGATCCCGAGGCCGGATATCCTGATGGAGGCATCGCCCCCGGAACCCCGTGGGAGGAAATTCCCGCTGATTTCGTCTGCCCGCTCTGCGGCGCGTCCAAGGAAGAGTTCTCTGAGGCATAGAACGCTGCAGGATGAAGAAAACCATTATCATTGCGCTCATGCTGCTTCTCAGTATGGGCGCTCGTGCTGAATTGTCCCTCCGCCATCCTACGGGGGACCACATGGTGCTTCAGCAGAATACTGAGGCCGCGGTCTGGGGTTATGCTACACCCGGAGCGGCCGTGACCGTCGTCCCTTCATGGGACGGCAAATCGTATCAAGCCAAGGCCGATGCGAAAGGACATTGGACGGCCATGGTCAAGACCCCGGCCGCCAGCTATACCGTTTATTCCATCGATGTAAGAGGTGATGGCGGATCGCTGACTATAAATGACGTCCTGGTCGGGGAAGTCTGGCTGGCATCGGGCCAGTCCAACATGGAGGTCCCCGTAAAGGGATTCGACAACTGCCCGATAGAGGGGTACAACGAACTGCTGACGCAGGCTCCCGCGTGGGACCGCATACGCATGTTCTATGCCCGTGCAGACCAGTCAGACGAACCGCTCGATGAAGTCAGGCTTACCGACGGATGGCAGGGAGCAGATCCCAATACCATTCCCGAGATGAGCGCCGTCGGCTATTTCTTCGCCCGCAAGCTCAACCTGGTGCTGGACATTCCCATCGGAATAGTTTCATTCGCAAGGGGAGGAGCCCGCGTCGAGAGCTGGCTTCCGCGTGAGACACTGGCCTCCTATGGGACCGAGGATCTCAGTCCGGATGCAGTTAACAAGATGATCTTTTATCTGCGTCCGTTCCAGATGTATTACGCCATGGAGGTTCCTCTCCAGGGTTATACGGGACGCGGATTCATCTGGTATCAGGGATGCTCCAACGTTGACCACGAGGACCAGTTCGTCGACCGTATGTCAGACCTTGTGAAGCAGTGGCGCTCCGACTGGGGCGACAAGGACGCTTCCATGCCGTTCTACATGGTGGAGATTGCTCCCTATCTGTATGATCCAGCCAACGGTGACAGCGGCGCCCGCCTGCGCCAGGCCCAGCACGACGCGGCCAAGGCCATCCCGAATGCCGGTATCATCTGCACGAACGACCTTGTGGAGCCTTTCGAGGCGGACAATATCCATCCTGCGAAGAAGGAGCCTGTCGGCAATAGGCTTGCCTATCTCGCCCTGAACCGTGATTACGGCTTCAAACGCGTGGCATGCGACTCGCCGGAGGCCACTGAGGTGTTCAAGCGCCAGCCTCCGAAGGAGGGCGAGCGCCCGATGCCTTTCGCCCGTCCGGTTCCTCCGAACGAGATCAATGTGCGTATAGCGAACTGCCCTGCGGGCATAGACCGCCTGCATGGGATCGAGGGACTCGAGGTCTGCGGAGCCGATGGTGTATGGTACCCCGTCACGGATGTCACTTTCAACCGTGGCACGATGAGCATCGCCATCGACGAGGTGAAGGATCCGCGCGCCGTGCGTTACGGCTGGGCCGATTTCAAGCCCGGCAACATCCACGGCGTCGAGGGACTGCCTCTGGTCCCGTTCTATTTGACCCTTGGAGAATAATGATTCCCCAGACCATGACACTCAAAGAATACCTGAACGAAGGTGACCGCTTCGCAGCGAACAACGGCATACAGATCATAGAAATCGGTGAAGGTTCCGCAAAGGCGGAGATGACAGTCACCGACGGTCATCTCAATGCCGGCGGCGTCTGCCAGGGCGGCGCCATCTTCACCCTGGCAGACCTGGTCTTCGCCGCCATCGTGAACCAGAGGGAGAACCTTACGTTCGCCATCAGTTCCACCATCTATTATCACATATCAGCCCATAAGGGCGACGTCCTGACGGCTGAAGGCCGCTTCGCAAGCGACCATAAAAAAGTCCCGGTTGTGGAAGTGGTTATCCGCAACCAGGACGGTTTCAACATAGCGACTTTTACCGGCCAAGCCTATGCCAGCCGGACGCCTCTTGACATTTCTATAGCTTGACGCTCACGGACTTGAGGGGAGCGCCGAGCTCCTGGGTCCTCTGGGTAGGGGCTGCCGCTCCCACCGTGATCTTGTATGTCCCCTTGAGAAGCTTGGTGCTTCCGTCCCTCTGGAATTCCCTCATCTGGTCCGGAGTCACGGTAAAGCGTACCCTGCGGCTTTCGCCCGGTTTCAGGGTAACCCTCTGGAAGTCTACAAGCTGGCTGAAAGCAGCACCCTGGCCGGCGTTGGGTGTCGATACATAGAGCTGTACGGTCTCCGTGCGCTCGACATTGCCGGTATTGGTGACAGGGATCTCGACCTCCACAGGATTGCCCAGCTTGGGCTTGCCGGTGAGCAGGGTCAGGTCGCCATACTGGCAGCTGCCGTACGAAAGACCGTATCCGAAGGGATACATCGTATTGCTTGTCATATACTTGTAGGTGCGTCCCCTCATCGAATAGTCGGAGAATGGAGGAAGTGCGTACGTGGAGATCGGGAATGTGACGGGAAGCCTGCCGCTGAAATTCTTCTCTCCGAAGAGAAGCTCCGCAAGAGCGTCGCCGCCTTCCTGTCCGGGATACCAGGCCATAATCACTGCGTCAGCACCTGCGGCAACCTCCTGGAGGTTGATAGGACTTCCACCGGTGAGGACCACTATAAGGTGGTTGTTGCTGCTGCGCATCTCCACGACTTTCCTGAAGAACGACATCTGGTTGTCGGGAAGGTCTATGTTCAGGCGGTCACCGATGCTGGGGGAACTGATGGCGTCACTCTCCTCGCCTTCGGTTGTTCCGTTATTGCCCATGAACATGATGGTGTAGTCAGCTGTGGCGGCCTGTGCGGTGGCGTAGTTGCCGGGGTTCACGTCCCTGGTGGGGACAATGGTATAAGCCGGCTTGTAATTGACGTTGGTGCCGTCACTGACCTTGCTCACGATGCCCTGCAGATAAGTGCTGTAGTGGTCGGAAATGCCGAAATAGTTACCCATCATAGAGTATGTGTCGGTCGCGGCCGTTCCGGTCACGTAGACGTTGCGGATATCCTTGCGCAGAGGCAGGAGGTCATTGTCGTTCTTGAGAAGCACCATGGACTCCACGGCGGCCTGGCGGGCTACCGCGTAGTGCTCGGGGCTTCCAATGACAGAGGCGGGGATTCCGTTGTAAGGGCAGTCTGGATCGTCGAAAAGGATACCGAGCTTGAGCTGGGTCATAAGCAGCGGCTCGAGGGCCTTGTCGATGTCAGCCTCCGTGAGGAGACCGCGGCTGATCGCTTCCTTCAGGCTTGTGAAGGAATTGCCGCACTCGAGGTTGAGGCCTGCCTTAATGGCTATGGCGCTGGCTTCTGCAGCATCCTTCGCGATGTGGTGGCCGCCGTAGATGTCATCGACGGCTCCGCAGTCCGACACGATGTGTCCGTCGAATCCCCATTGCTCGCGGAGCAGGTTGGTAAGCAGGAAGGTGCTGCCGGATGCGCTCTCTCCGAAAACGCGGTTGTAGGCTCCCATAACGACCTCTACGTCAGCGTCTTTCACCAGTCTTTCGAAAGCCGGCAGATAGGTCTCATAAAGGTCCTTCATGGGAGGGACGGCGTTGTAGCTGTGACGGGTGGATTCAGGACCTGAGTGTACGGCGAAATGCTTCGCGCAGGCGGCCGCTTTCAGGTAGAAAGGATCGTCTCCCTGGATGCCCTTGACATAGGCGGATCCAAGGGTTCCTGTGAGGTAGGGATCCTCACCGTATGTCTCCATTCCGCGGCCCCATCTGGGATCCCTGAAAATGTTGACGTTGGGAGCCCAGAAGGTCAGGCCAGTATAGCGGCTGTAGTTCTCCATCTCACGGGCCTTGTCGAATTTGGCGCGGCCCTCGTCGGAAACGATGTCGCCGATCTTCCTGACAAGCTCGGGGTCGAATGTGGCGCCCAGGCCGATAGGCTCGGGGAAGACGGTGGCGCGGCCGTTGCGTGCCACTCCGTGGAGCGCTTCATTCCACCAGTCGTAAGGCTTGATCCCAAGCCTTTCCACTCCGGGAGTGCTGTTCATCATCATGCCTATCTTCTCGTCCAGGGTCATCCTGGATATCAGGTCGGCCGCCTTTTTGTGCATCGCGGCTTCCTTGGACTCCTGGGCAAAGGCTCCTGCAGTCAGGAGCAGTCCTGCCGTCACGGACAGGACAATTGATCTGAGTGTCATTCTAACGGCGTTTTACGATTACGTTTGCAAGTTTCTCCCAGTACTGGATCACTCCGCAGTGGTCGTCATTGACGTGGCCGTCGCATTTGCAGGCCTTGAAGGCCTCCAGTACCTGTGTGGTGAGGGGAATCGGCGCATCGATGGCAAGGGCCGCGTCACGGACGTTGAGGAGGTCCTTTGTGTGCATCCAGATGGGGCCGCCGGGCTTGAAGTTACGGTCGAGGATCATGCCCATCTTGGCGTCCAGGACGGTGCTGCCGGCGAGGCCGCCGCGGATGGCTTGGTAGACCTTTTCAGGATCCACGCCGGCCTTCTCGGCGAAAACCATGGCCTCGGCCACTGCCGAGAGATGGAGTGCCACCATGATCTGGTTGGCAAGCTTGCATGTGTTGCCGCTGCCAATGTCACCGACGAGGGTGACAGCGCTGCCCATTGCATGCAGGACGTCCTTGACGGACTCGAACACCTCTTCCTTGCCGCCGACCATGATCGACATGGTGCCGTCGATGGCCTTGGGCTCTCCACCGCTGACGGGGGCGTCGAGCATCTCGACTCCCTTCTTAGCCACGATCTCGTAGAGTTTCTTGGAGACGACGGGGGAGATGGAGCTCATGTCGATGTATACTGATCCGGGACGGACGCCTTCGAGGATGCCGTTAGGACCGCATACGACTGCTTCCACATGGGGGGAATTTGGGAGCATGGTGATGATGATGTCGCATCCGGCGGCGAGCTCCGCAGGAGTTGCGGCCGCCTTGGCTCCCAGAGCAACGAGCTCCTGGACAGGCTCCTGCTTGATGTCGAATACGGTAAGGTTGAAACCTCCCTTGAGGAGGTTCTTGGCCATCGGCTTGCCCATGACGCCAAGTCCGACGAGGCCTATCTGCTTTGATTTGTTGTCCATTTCAATTATCAATAATAAAGTGCAACTTCGTTCTTGAGTTGGTTGGCGCTGAGGATGTAGTCAGTGCCACCAGCCGTAAATACCTGGGTCTGTGTAGGACCGACCTGGTCCTCGAGGATCTCATGGGAGAATGTACCGTCGGCAAGGCGCTTGTAAAGGTTCAGCGTAAGCGGGCCGCGGCGGTTGCCGACCACGATGATGGGCTCACCTTTGAACATGCCGCAGCTGAGGCCGTGGCCGAACCAGAGTTCATCGGTATAGAGTTTCTCCCAACCTTCTCCCGCACGCTTGTAGACATTCAAG
>JBGUGW010000123.1:0-4175 GCA_045111695.1 Candidatus Cryptobacteroides sp.
CAAGGACGTCATCCTCAAGCTGGCGGGCATTCTTTCCGTCAAGGGCGGTACCAACGCCATCATCGAGTATTTCGGTGAAGGCACCAAGACTATTTCATGTACCGGAAAAGCCACGATATGCAACATGGGAGCCGAGGTCGGCGCCACATGCTCCGTTTTCCCCTTCGACGCCAAGATGGTCGCGTATCTCAAGGCTACCGGCCGTTCGGCCGTGGCCACCATGGCGGTCATGAACGAGGAGCATCTCCGCGCCGATGACGAGGTCCTGGCCGATCCCGCACGCTACTATGACCGCGTGATCGAGATAGACCTTTCTTCGCTTGAACCCTATATCAACGGACCGTTTACCCCCGATGCGGCCTGCCCGCTGCCGGAAATGCCCGCCAGGGTGGCGGAGAAGGGATTCCCCAAGAAGGTTGAGGTAAGTCTCATCGGTTCCTGCACCAATTCCTCGTACCAGGACCTGGCGGCCGCCGCTGCCGTAGCCCGCTCCGCGATGGACGCCGGCCTGCAGCCGCAGGCGCGCATCATCATCAATCCCGGAAGCGAGAGGATCAGGCTGACCGCGGAGCAGGACGGACTGCTCGGAACGCTCAGGCAGGCCGGCGCCGTAATCATGGCGAACGCCTGCGGCCCTTGCATCGGCCAGTGGAAACGCGATGTTCCGGCCAAGGATGAAGGCAAGGCCAATTCCATCGTGACATCTTTCAACCGCAATTTCGCCAAGCGTGCCGACGGCAATCCCAATACGCATGCCTTCATCGTTTCGCCGCAGGTCGCCATCGCCCTTGCTTTCAGCGGAACGTTCTCTATCCCCGAGGGGATCAAGCCGCCCTGCGTGGATGAACTCCCGCCCAGCGGTTTCGCCACGGGCGCTTCCGGATACATCGCTCCCGTTCCGGGAAGCCCTGATCCGGAGATTGACCCGTCCAGCGAACGCATACAGCGCCTGGAGCCTTTCCAGGCATGGGACGGCAAGGACTTCATAGAGATGCCGCTGCTCATCAAGACTGCCGGGAAATGCACTACCGACCATATCTCCATGGCGGGACCATGGCTGCGTTTCCGCGGGCATCTCCAGAATATTTCCAGGAATCTTCTGCTCGGCGCCACCGATGCCTTCACCGGTGAGACCGGCGCCGACGTCGCCGGTCGCGCCGCCGGTTTCCGCGATGCGGAGGGCGGCAGCGTCATCGTCGCTGGCGATAACTACGGCGAGGGATCGAGCCGCGAGCATGCGGCCATGGAGCCGCGCTATCTCGGCGTCAAGGCCATCCTCGCCCGCAGCTTCGCGCGCATCCATGAGACCAACCTCAAGAAGCAGGGCGTTCTGGCACTGACCTTCGACGATCCCGCCGATTACGACAAGGTCCGCCAGGGGGACAGGATCAGCGTCCTATGCTCTTCCATCGTTCCCGGACAGCCTATCGCCGTCGTGCTGCATCATATGGACGGAAGCGTGGAGGGGATTACCGCGAGGCACAGCTACAATGCCCAGCAGATAGGATGGTTCCGTGCCGGATCGGCGCTCAACGCAGTATCCGCAGGGACGGAGTATTAGTAACGGACAAAGACAAACGCTATGACACGGAAGAATCTTAACGAGTACCTGATATACAAGCTGTCGGACGAGATGAAGAGCTGCACCCGTATGGATGCGGAGCTCTTCAAGAAGCTCGATGTCAAGCGCGGCCTGCGCAACGAGGACGGCACCGGCGTGCTTGTCGGACTCACAAACATCGGCAATGTCGTGGGCTATGACCGCCTTGAGGACGGAACCATCGTCCCCGTCGAGGGACGGCTGTATTTCCGTGGTTACGAGGTCAAGGACCTGGTGCATGCCATCATGAAGGAGAAGCGTTTCGGCTATGAGGAGATATGCTTCCTGCTGCTGTCCGGACGCCTGCCGGACGCCGAGGAGCTCCAGGCCTTCAAGGACCTGATCTTCGACAACATGCCCCTGGAGCAGAAGACCATCCTCCACATCATCGAACTGGAGGGTGACGACATCATGAACATCCTGGCGCGAAGCGTCATGGAGTTCTACACCTTCGACGAGAATCCCGACGATGTCTCCCGCGACAACCTCATGCGCCAAAGCATCGAGCTCCTCTCCAAGTTCCCCACGACCATCGCATATGCCTTCAACATGTACCGTCACAGCCATCACGGCCGTTCTCTGCACATCAGGGATGCACAGCCGGGCCTCTCGCTGGCGGAGAATTTCCTTTACATGCTCAAGGGCAGCGACTTCACCGAGCTCGACGCCCGCACCCTGGACCTGCTGCTGATACTTCACTCCGAGCACGGAGGAGGTAACAACTCCACCTTCACCGTCCGCGTGACTTCTTCCACCGGTACGGACACGTTCTCGTCCATCGCCGCGGGCATCGGATCCCTCAAGGGACCCAAGCATGGCGGCGCCAACCTCAAGGTCTGTGACATGATCGCATTCATGAAGGAGGAGATCAAGGACTGGAAGGACGAAGACGAGATAGCCGCATGTATCAGGCGCCTGCTGGCCGGGGATGCGTTCGACGGCTCGGGCCTTGTCTATGGCATCGGCCACGCCGTCTACACCAAATCCGACCCTCGCGCCGTGCTGCTCAAGGAGATGGCGCGTGAGCTGGCCAAGGAGAAAGGCCGCCTGAACGAGCTGGAGTTCATGGAGCGTATCGAGAAGGTGGCCATCAAGACCATCTATGAAGTCAAGGGTGAGGGCAAGGTACTCTGCGCCAATGTCGACTTCTATTCCGGGTTCGTATACGACTGCATAGGCATCCCGCGTGAGATATACACCCCTCTCTTCGCCATGGCCCGTATCGTCGGCTGGTGCGCCCACCGCAACGAGGAACTGAATTTCGAGGGACGCCGCATCATACGTCCCGCCTACAAGTGCATCACCTCGGAAGAGACTTACATCCCGCTTAAGAAGAGATAGGATGACGAGGATCCTCTTCGTGTGTACGGGCAATATATGCCGCTCTCCTATGGCGGAGTTCATCCTGAAGGCGCTGGTCAAGGCCCGCGGCCTTCAGGACTCGTTTTACATCGAGTCCGCCGCCGTCTCCGACGAGGAGTACGGCAATCCCATCTATCCGCCTGCACGGCGCTGCCTGAACCAGCACGGCGTATGGTTCGACCCAAGGAAAACCGCCCGCACGGTGGTTCCGGAGGATTATGACCGCTTCGACCGCATCATCTGCATGGACGGCAGCAACATCCGGTGGATCAGGTACATAATCCCTTCCGATCCGGAAAAGAAGATCCATCTGATGATGTCCTATACCGGCAGCGGCCGCGATGTCGCCGACCCCTGGTATACCGGCGACTTCGAGCGCGCCTTCCAGGACATCCTCTCCGCCTGCGAGGCGATGCTTGACCTTTGCTGAATCCGTGCGACTTTTGGCCTGATTCCCGCACGGATTCCAACTTTTTCCTCCATCCGTGCGAGTTTTTGCCCGATTCTCGCACGGTCGTCGGCAATTTGTTTTGTTGGGCAAAAGAGTTACCTTTGCCGATAGTATGAAACGCATCGAAGTAGTCGCCGCCGTCATCATCTATGACGGCCGTCTGTTCGCCACCCAGAGAGGGTATGGCGATTGGAAGGACTATTGGGAGTTCCCGGGCGGAAAGGTCGAGGCGGGGGAGACCCGTGAGGAGGCGCTGAGGCGCGAGATCCTTGAAGAGCTCGAAACGGAGATATCCGTGGATGACTTCCTCTGTACCATCGACTACGATTATCCGGCTTTCCACCTGACGATGCACTGCTACCGCTGCTCGATACTCAGCGGCAACCTCCACCTCGTGGAGCACGAGGCTGCCCGCTGGCTAGCGGCTGACGAGCTCCGCTCTGTCGCCTGGCTTCCCGCCGACCTTTCAATCCTCCCTTTGATAGAGGATATTCTTTAGCAGCAGATTACCTTTCCACGCTTACCACATACGGATCAGCATCGCCAAGGGGCTTGAAGATGCTGACCTCCACCTCGGCCGAGCCGTTGGGGCCGCCGGAGTGGCAGATGAAGAGATAGTTCATCCCGGCTACGACCTGGGACGCCACAGAAAGCGGCTCGAGGTTGAGATATCCGTAATTCTCGGTCGCCTTCTGGAAGATAGCCATTTCCTCCTCGGAGATAGGATGCTGGTCTCCGAAGGCGCCGAGCATCGGAGTGTCC
>JBGUGW010000124.1:0-1399 GCA_045111695.1 Candidatus Cryptobacteroides sp.
GGGACGGACTTCCTTGCCGTCGGCATCGTAGTACTGGTCGCGGAAATTGTTCATCCATGCGCCGCTGCGCTTGGTCGAACGGGGGAAATAGTCGCAGAAGAAGATGCCGAGCAGCGAGCCGTCGGCATCGGTGAGCTTCCATGCCTCGGCGGCGTCATTGTAGAGCTTCACGCCCTCCAGACGCTCGAAATTCACTCCGTACAGGGTATGGGCGGCCTCAAAGACGCCCTTCTGCACGTTTTTCATCTCGAAATAGGGCTTGGTGAGATCCTCGTCCAGGTCATACTTGGCCTTGCGGACCTTCTCGGCATAGAACCACCAGTCCCAGGGCTTGATCTTCGTCCCGGCAGGGAGAAGTCCGGCCTTGATGTCCTGGTCCATGACCTTCTGCATGTCGGCGATCTCCTCCTTCGCCTTGGCGACGGAAGCCTTCATGATACCGTCAAGGAACTCGTCCACGGTCTGCGGATCATGGGCCATCTTGGGCTCGAGGATGAAGGCGGCGGGGTTGTCGTAGCCCATCAGCTTGGCCTTCTCGATGCGCAGGCGCATCACGTCGAGCACGAGCTGGCGGTTGTCATTATCGTTACCGTTATGACCACGGGACGAATAGGCCTTGAACATCTCCTCGCGCAGCGAGCGGTCCTCGGTCGTGGTCATCGCGGTAGGATAGGCCGACACGGAAATGCCGAAACGCTCCTTGAACGCGTTGTTCTCAGCGAGGTTGTTGTTGCCGATCTTGTTGGTCTTGGCGGACATCTCGGTGTTGATCTCGCGCAGCCTGGCCTGCTTGGCCTCGTCGAGGCCGATACCGTTGCGCTCGAAGGCCTCGAAGGTTTTCTTCAGGACCATCTGCTGCTCGCGGGTGAGCCCGCTCTGGTCGGCGTTGTACACCGCAGCGACCTTCTTGTAGAGGTCCTTGTTCATGTAGATATTGTCGCTGTGCTCCGACACGAGCGGGGTGATCTCCTCCTCGATGGCCACCAGCTCGGGGCAGTTCTCTGTCTCGCTGACATTATAGAATACGCCCTGGACCTTGCTCAGGATGCTGCCGGAAAGCTCCATTGCACCTATCACGTTGTCGAAGGTGGGAGCATCGGGATTGGCGATGATCGCATCGATCTCTTTCTGCTGCTGCTCGATGCCCGCCTTGAAGGCGGGGACATAATCGGCGTATTCAATCTTGTCGAACGGAGGAATGCCATAAGGGGTGTCCCAGTCCTCAAGGAAGGGATTCACGCGTTTGGGAGTACAGGATGCCATTGCCAGAATGACTGCCAGGCTGGAAAGCCCGATCAAAGTTTTGTTCAATCTCATATTTATCAATGTTTCACTACCGAAATTGACGGCTCATCCACAAGGGTGAACTGCGCCGATCCGCTATAAATCGTCAGGATGC
>JBGUGW010000125.1:0-4218 GCA_045111695.1 Candidatus Cryptobacteroides sp.
TCATCTACGACGCCAATACCCTCGAATACAAGTCTACATATTCGTATCCCCGCGAGGGCTGGGGCCTTACCACTGACGGAAAGCAGCTGATAGCTTCCGACGGCAGCTCCCGCCTTTATTTCTTGGACAAGGAATACAAACTCCAGAAGAGTGTCAATGTCACGCTTGACGGACGCCCCGTCCGTTATCTCAACGAGCTCGAGTACATCGACGGCAAGGTTTGGGCCAACATCTATACCACCGACCTCATCGTCATCATCAATCCCGCCACCGGCGTCGTCGAGGCCACGGTGGACTGCACCGGCCTTCTGCCGGCCTCCCTTCGCGAGAACCGTACCGACGTCCTGAACGGCATCGCTTTCGATCCCGTCTCCCGCAAGACCTACCTCACCGGCAAATACTGGAAGCGTCTCTACGAGATCGAGCTCGTCGAAAAGAAATAGTCCGCAACACCCGCTCCATTAACGAATTAATCCCGCATCACTGCGGGATTAATCGGTTAGTTAGTAGTGTATTTACCTCTGAAAAAGGTTAATTATTGTTGGTTAGATCTCTTTTGCAAGAGTAGAGTGTGTTCCGTTTGTAACGTTTTAATTCTAATGCAAAGGTAGTGAACTTTTGGGATTCTGCAAATTTTTTGAAGAAAAAAAGTGCCATTCTCGCTATCTTTGTGCAGGCCACGGTTTTCCAGTCATGAAAAGGTTTTTGCTGCTGATTTTGCTGTTTTGCTCCATCGCTGCTGCGGCGGAGAGTGCGCCCGGCGCGCATCCCCGTCTGCTCGTGCGGGCGGGGGAGGAGCCGGCCGTAGTCGAAGGCCTGTCCTTCCGGGCGGACAGCGTCATCATGGCTTACAGCGACGCAGTCCTGAATTTACCTCCGGTGGAACGCAGCGTGACCGGGAACCGTCTCCTTCAGACCTCGCGCGAGGTCTTGAAAAGGGTGTTCTGGCTTTCCTGGACATACAGGATGCATGGAGGGGAGGCATATGCAAGGCGGGCGGTGGAGGAGATGCTTGCCATCAGCGCCTTTTCCGACTGGAACCCTTCACATTTCCTTGACGACGCCGAAATGACTATGGCCCTGGCCATAGGCTATGACTGGCTGTACCCGTACATGACCGTGGGCGAGCGCGCCGTCGTTTCGGGCGCCATTATGGACAAGGGTCTGAAAGCTGCGCTGAACGATGCTGATGCATGGTTTTACAGGATAGGCAATAACTGGAATTCCGTCTGCAATGCATGCATGGTCTTCGGTGCGCTGGCCGTGTGGGAGCATGATCCGGATTTCTGCCGGACCATGCTTGACAAATCCTTGGAATCCAACAAATTGGCATATACTGCCTATGCGGGCGGAGGCTATCCTGAAGGATACAATTACTGGGGGTACGGCACTTCGTTCCAGATTATGCTGGAGACTGCGATGGAAGAGGCCTTCCCGGGCTGGCGCCCTCAGGTGGAAGGCTACGGTGACTTCCTTGCGTCGGCCGATTTCATCCGCTTTACGACGACTCCTGCCGGCAACTGCTTCAGCTATTCTGACTGCGGCCGCCGTGCAGTATGGCACTACATGCAGTCCTGGATGGCCGGCCGCAGGAACGATCCGTCCCTGTTGTACACTGAAAACAAGATAGTGGAGGAGACCGGTTTCAGCCGGCTGTGCGAGGAGAGGCTCCTCCCGATGTTCATCATCTGCGCGGACCGTTCACATATATCGCCGGATGCGGCTGAATGCCCGCAGGACCATTGTTTCCATGCTGGAGGGGCCACGCCCATTTTCGTTTACAGGGGAGGCTGGACCTCTTCCGATGACGACTATCTGGGAGTCAAGGGAGGCATGTCCATGTCGAGCCATTCCCACTGCGACCAGGGATCTTTCTATTTCGAGTCGGATGGGGTGGCGTGGGCCACTGACCTCGGCATGCAAAGCTACGACTCCCTGGAAAATGCCGGCGTGGACCTTTGGGACATCATCTGGGACGGGGAGCGCTGGCAGATATTCCTCCCCGGCCCGTTCTCGCACAACATCCTGACGGTCAACGGGCATGTTCCGAGGGTGGACCGGCAGGTGGATTTCAGCGGAATGTGGATGCCGGAAAATCCTTTGCGTGGCGATCGCATAGGCGCGTCGCTTGACCTGACCTCCCTTTACAAGGAGGATCTGGACTTGTGCAGCCGGGAGGTCTATATGCTGAACGGCGACCTCCACATTATTGATGCCGTACAGGCTGGCGATTCGCTGTGTACGGTCCGTTGGGCCATGTGCACCGAAGCAGAAGCCACTTTGCAGGACGACGGCATCCTCCTGCGTTCAGGAGGGCACAGCCGCATGCTTGAGGCTGAAATCACGGGTGGCGGGGAGCCTGCCGCCGGTATCTGGCCGACCACCTATGAGGCCGCAAAAGACGTTGAGGGCATGCAGCATCTCCATCCGACTGACGCTCCGAATCCCGGGACGGCTATGGTAGGGTATACTTTCACCCTTGAGCCGCACGAGAGTGCGGTCCTTCATGTGGTTCTTAGAAAAAACCAGTAAGAAGTTTTATTTCTCAAGAAGGCCTGGCCTGAGGGCTTTCGTGCGGGCGAGCGCCTGCTCGTCCTGCCATGCCTGTATGAGCTTGGGATTGCCGCTCAGCAGCACATCGGGCACTTTCCAGCCGTTGAACTCTGCGGGGCGGGTATAGACGGGAGGGGAGAGCAGCCCGTCCTGGAAGGAGTCGCTCAGGGCCGAGGTCTCGTCCGTGAGGGCTCCGGGGATGAGGCGGATGATGCTGTCGGCGAGGAGCGCGGCAGGGATCTCGCCGCCGCTGACAACGTAGTCGCCGACGGAGATCTCGCGGGTGACGAGGTGTTCGCGGATGCGGTGGTCAACTCCCTTGTAGTGTCCGCAGAGGATGATGATGTTCTCCTTGAGTGACAGTTCGTTGGCTATGCCCTGGTCGAGGATGTCCCCGTCTGGGGACATGTAGATGACCTCGTCGTAATGACGCTCCGCCTTGAGCTCCTCGATCATCTTGTAAACGGGCTCCACCATCATCACCATGCCGGCGTCTCCGCCGTAGCTGTAGTCGTCGACGTTCTTCCTCGGGCCGATGCCGTATTTGCGGAGCTGGTGGACATGGATCTCCACCAGGCCTTTCTTGACAGCCCTTCCGACAATGGAGTGGCTCAAGGGACTTTCCAGCAATTCGGGTACTACGGTAAGGATGTCGATTCTCATTGGATGTTCGGACTGATTAATGACGATTAGTTCTGCAAAAATAGCGTTTTTCCCCAATTTTTGGTATATTTGCGTTCTACAACCTTATTATTTACTGATACTCTATTCATTATGAGCGAAATTATCCTTCCTGAAGAGAACCTTTCTTCAGATGTACTTGAAAACAAGGAC
Organism: Candidatus Cryptobacteroides sp.; assembly: GCA_045111695.1. GTDB lineage: Bacteria > Bacteroidota > Bacteroidia > Bacteroidales > UBA932 > Cryptobacteroides. The sequence continues at coordinate 3,388 of JBGUGW010000125.1, forward strand.
GCCGTCGTCGCAGAGCCTGTCAATGTCGAAACTGAAACCGTAGCCGAAGCCCCCGCAGAGGAGCCCGCAGCTGAAGCTCCTGCAGAGGAGCCGGCTGTTGAGGCACCAGTAGCTGAAGCCCCCGCAGAGGAGCCCGCAGCCGAGGCTGCTGCTCCGGAGGCCCCTGCCGCACCTCCGGCAGAGGAGCATGTCAACTTCGCCGACAAGACCCTGGCCGAGCTTTCCGAGCTTTTCGAGAAGCTGGGCACCGGACTCGAGCGCGTCAAGCGGTCAAAGGAAGCCGAAGCCATCAAATCCGCATTCTACAAGCGCCTCTCCAAGGAGAAGGCCGATGCCGGACTCGGCACTGTTGAAGAGCCCGCCTCCGACGCCCCCGTCGAGGAAGCAGCCGCAGCAGAGAGCGATGACACCGTGAAGAACAATCCTTTCGATGTGATCGAAGCCGGTTTCAAGTCCTTGTATAACGATTACAAGAAAGAACGCGCCGAATTCAACCGCCAGCTGGAAAAGGAGCGCGAGGACAACCTCGTCGCCAAGCAGGGCGTCATCGAGGAGCTCAAGACCCTCGTCGAGAAGCAGGAGGACGTGGGTTCCTCTTTCCCCGCCTTCCGTGACATCCAGAACCGCTGGAGGGCCATCGGCCCCGTTCCCGCACAGAATTACAGGGATATCAACGATACATACCAGTACTATGTCGAGAAGTTCTACGACATGGTCAAGATCAACCGCGACCTCCGCGACCTTGATTTCAAGAAGAACCTCGAGGCCAAGGAAGCTTTCTGCGAGGCCGCAGAGAAGCTCTCCGAGAACGAGAACGTAGTCGAGGCTTTC
>JBGUGW010000126.1:0-2140 GCA_045111695.1 Candidatus Cryptobacteroides sp.
GTACAGAGAGGATTTCGAGCGGACAGGCAGCCAGGACAGGAACGGCGAGGACGTTTTCTCCAAGCCGGTAAGGGCTGGCAAACGTACTTATTTCTTTGACGTCAAAGCCACCAAGGGCAACAACGATTTCTACCTGACCATCACCGAGAGCAAGCGCAAGCAGGAGCGTGACGGCTCGTTCACGTTCGACAAGCACAAGATTTTCCTGTACAAGGAGGATTTCGACAAGTTCCAGGAAGGACTGGCGGAAGTCATCGGATACATCAAGCAGAACTGCCTGTCCGGCGAGGACGCACCCCGTTTCGAGGGCGACTCCGGCTCCGACGAGTTCTAAGATACCTTACACGGCCGGCTCCTTGCAGAAGCCGGCTTTTTTGACCGCATCCAACAACACTAAAATCATATACTATGGACCCCAGAGTAGCAAAGATTCACGCAGCGGCGGATTTCATCCGCGAGCAGATCGGAGACCGCACTCCCGTGGCCGGCATCGTTCTCGGCAGCGGGCTCGGCAAGCTCGCCGACCGTATCGAGAATCCTGTTGTGATCCCCTACCGGACCATACCGGGATTCCCCGTATCGACGGCCATCGGGCACAAGGGCAACTTCATCGCTGGAGATTTCGGAGGCAAGTTCGTCATCGCCATGCAGGGACGCTTCCACTACTACGAAGGATATCCGATGGAGCTCGTCACGCTCCCTGTCCGCGTCATGAAGACGCTCGGCATCGAATACCTGTTCGTTTCGAACGCCGCCGGAGGGTGCAATCCCGACTTCGAGGTCGGTGACCTGATGATCATCAAGGACCATATCAGCCTGTTCCCCAACCCCCTGCTCGGCCCCAACTTCGAGGAGTTCGGCCCTCGTTTCCCCGACATGACCTGCGCGTATGATCTCGAGCTCATCGCCAGGGCGCAGGAGATCGCCGCCGAGATGGGCGTGAGGTATCACAAGGGTGTCTATTTCGGAGGCCCCGGCCCCACCTACGAGACTCCCGCCGAGGTGCGTTTCTACAGGCTGGCGGGCGCGGACGTGCTGGGCATGTCCACCATCCCGGAGGTCATCGTGGCGCGTCACTGCGGCATCAGGGTGTTCGGAATGTCCGTGATCACCAACAAGTGCAATACCGACAACGTCACCGTGAACCACAATGACGGCGAGGACGTGGTCCGCGCGGCAGATGCCGCCGCCGACCGCATGTGCGGGCTCTTCACCCGCCTGATCGCGACCCTTTAATCCCTTTTACGGCAGCAATGCCATCCTGAAAACGTCCTGCTCTGCAGGACCCCTCCCAAGCTAGGCTTGGGCCCCTCCCTCTTATGTTGCCGAGGGTGGCACAGTTTTCAGGATGGCATTGCTGCCGTAAAAGTCAGTCGAGGTCGGAGACCCAGAGGGCGGCGGAGACGTCCGAAGGGGCTGCCCAGGCGCCGCGGGGCGACAGGCAGACCGAACCGACGCGCGGGCCTTCAGGCGAGCACGAGCGCTTGAACTGCTGGGAGAAGAATCTCCAGAGGAATTTGCGGAGCCACCGGTCGACGGTGGCTTCGTCGTATTTGCCCGCGAAGGCCTCGACGGCCAGGGCGCGGATCTCGCGCGGGCGGCGGGCATGGCGGACGAGGTGATAGAGGAAGAAGTCGTGGAGCTCGTACGGGCCCACGAGGTCCTCGGTCTTCTGCTTGATGTTGCCGTGCTCGTCGACGGGCGTAAGCTCGGGACTGATGGGCGTGTCCACGATGTCCAGAAGGGTCTGGCGGGCCTCCGGGAAACGGTTCACTGCAGCCCAGCGGACCATGGCCTGCATAAGGGTCTTGGGGACATCGGCGTTGACGGTATAATTGGCCATGTGGTCGCCGTTGTAGGTGCACCAGCCAAGCGCGATCTCCGACAGGTCGCCTGTTCCGACCACGAGGCCGTCGGTGTCGTTGGCGATATCCATCAGTATCTGCGTACGCTCCCTGGCCTGGGCATTCTCAAACGTAACATTATGATTGTCAGGGTCGTGACCAATGTCCGAGAAATGCTGCGACACTGCCGCCGCGATAGGAATCTCCCTGGCGTCCACGCCGAGCGCGGCCATCAGGTCGGAGGCGTTGGAGTGCGTGCGCTTCGAGGTGCCGAAGCCCGGCATCGTGACGGCGAT
>JBGUGW010000127.1:0-3467 GCA_045111695.1 Candidatus Cryptobacteroides sp.
TCAAGGCGGTGGAGGACGAAGACGTCCTCGCCATCGACGGCATCGGCGACATCGGCGATGCGCTCGGACGCGGCATCGCCGGCATCATCAACATCTTCAACCCCGGCCTGGTGGTCGTAGGAGGCCGCCTCATCGTCGGAGGCGACTACCTCATGTACCCCATCAAGACCGCGGTCAACAAGCTTTCCCTCAACCGCGTCAGCAGCGACACCACCATACGCTTCTCCCAGTTGGGAAGAAAGGCAGCCTCGATAGGAGACTGCCTTCTGTCCAGGAGCAAACTCCTGGGACTTCCGCTGTAGCGGTATTACTGGATCTTGAACGAATCCTTCAGCGCCGTGGTCTTGTTGTAGACAGGCTTGTCCGGCGTACTGTCGGGATCCTTGAAGAAATAACCCACGCGTTCGAACTGAACGGCGATCCCGGACCCGTCCTCAAGCAGGGCGGGTTCGGCGTATCCCTTGGACACGACGAGCGAGTCGGGATTGAGGAAGTCCTTGTAGTCCTTGTCCTCTGGCACCTGACTCATGTCGGCCAGCGTGAAGAGCAGGTCGTACAGGCGAAGCTCAACCTCGCGGGCATGGGCGGCCGACACCCAGTGGATAGTGCCCTTAACCGAGCGCCACTCCCCGCCTCCGGGGCGCGTGGACGGGTCGTAGGTGCACTTGAGCTGGACGACCTTGCCGTCGGCATCCTTCACCACCTCGTTGCACTTGATGATATAGGTGTACTTCAGGCGGACCTCGCCGTCCGGCTTGAGCCGGAAATACTTCTTCGGAGCGTCCTCCATGAAGTCGGCGCGGTCGATGAGCAGCTCGCCGGTGAACGGCACCCTGCGGGTGGCTCCCTCCGGCTCAGCCGGGTTGAGCGGGCAGTCGAACCATTCGACCTTGCCCGGCTCCCAGTTGGTCAGAGTGACCTTGATCGGGTCGTCCGATACCACCATGTAGCGGTTTGATCGGGCATTGAGGTCCTGGCGGACGCACCACTCAAGCAACTGGATGTCCATGAGTTGGTCACGCTTGCTCACGCCGATCTTGTCGCAGAACATCTTGAGCGCCTCGGGCGTGTATCCACGGCGGCGGACGCCGCACAGCGTAGGCATCCGCGGATCGTCCCAGCCCGAGACGAAACCCTTCTGCACGAGCTCCAGGAGCTTGCGCTTGCTCATCAAGGTATAAGTGAGGTTCAGCCTAGCGAACTCGTACTGATGGCTCGGATAGATGCCGAGCGTCTCGATGAACCAGTCGTACAGGGGCCTGTGAACGTCAAACTCAAGGGTGGAGATGGAGTGGGTGATATGCTCGATGGAGTCGCACTGTCCGTGGGTGTAGTCGTACATCGGATAGATGCACCACTTGTCGCCGGTCCTGTGATGGTGCGCATGTTTGATGCGGTACAGAATCGGGTCACGGAACATCATATTGGGATGGGCCATGTCGATCTTGGCGCGGAGCACCTTCTCGCCGTCGGCATACTTGCCGGCCTTCATCTCGCGGAACAGCCGGAGATTCTCCTCGACGGAACGGTTCCTCCAAGGGCTGTCCTTGCCGGGCTTGTCCACGGTGCCGCGGTTCTCGCGCATCTCGTCCAGGGTCTGGTCGTCGACATAGGCCTGTCCCTTCATGATCATCTGCTCGGCCCACTCATAGAGCTGGTCGAAATAGTCCGAAGCGTAGCATTCCTTCTCCCACTGGAAGCCGAGCCAGTTGATGTCCTCCTTGATGGCATCGACATACTCGGTGTCCTCCTTGGTGGGGTTGGTGTCGTCGTAGCGGAGATTGGTCTTGCCGCCGTACTTCTGGGCGAGGCCGAAGTTGATACACAGGCTCTTGGCATGGCCCAGATGAAGGTAGCCGTTCGGCTCCGGGGGGAAACGCGTGAGGATGCTCTCGTACTTGCCCGACGCCAGGTCGTTCTCGATGATCTCTTCGAGGAAATTGAGCTTGCGCGGCTCCTCGGCATTCTCTACGGGTTTGTTGATATCGGCCATAAGGTTTCTAATTCTGGAAAAACATGCAAAATTAAGCAATATATTCGTATTTTTGCACGGATAAAATCACAATTCGGCATGATAAGATCTATGACCGGCTACGGCAAGTCCGAGGCCCTGCTCGAAAACGGAAAGCTTACGGTGGAGTTCCGCTCCGTGAACGGAAAGAACGCCGACATCAACATCAAGACCTCCCTGCTCCCCAAGGACAAGGAGATGGGCGTCAGGAAGAAGATCGCCGACACGCTCCAGCGCGGGACCATCGACATGTTCCTCACCTGGGAGCCCAATGCCGCCGAAGGCGCCAAGGCCGTCAACATCGAGCTTGCCAAGGAGTACTTCTCCCAGATCCAGGCCCTCGGCAGCGAGATCGGAGCCGTCAACCTCCCCCTCCACGAACCCAACTACCTGATGGCCACGCTTTTGCGCATGCCTGATGTCATCGACTCCAGGAAGCAGGACGTTGTTACGGACGACAACTGGCCGCTGGTGGAGAAAGCCATAGACGAGGCTCTCGCCGCTATCGACGGATACCGGGTCAAGGAGGGACAGGCCCTCTATGCCGACGTCACCTCCCGCGTGCAGAAGATCCTCGGCCTCTACGACGAAGTCGAGAGCCATGAGGCCGAGCGCCTGGACGCGGTCCGCGCGAGGCTCACGAAGAACCTTGAGGAACTCAAGGTCAAGGTCGACGCCGAGCGCTTCGAGCAGGAGATGGTCTACTACCTCGAGAAGCTTGATATCAACGAGGAGAAGGTCCGCCTGCGCCAGCACTGCAAGTACTTCATGGACACCATCGACGGCGAGCCGTACCCCGGCAAGAAGCTCGGATTCATCATCCAGGAGATGGGCCGCGAGATCAACACCACCGGAAGCAAAGCGAACCACGCCTCCATCCAGAAGTGCGTGGTCCGCATGAAAGACGAGCTCGAGAAGATCCGCGAGCAGAGTCTCAATATTCTCTAGAAGACGTTGATCTGACCCATATTGAGGCCCCAGCAGCCGTCCTGGATGACCGGGACCTGCTTGCCGTCAAGGTCGGTCCTGTATTCCAGATCCTTCACGAAGGTGTGTGAATGTCCGCCGATGACAATGTCGACTCCGCGGATATCCTTCACCAGATCCAGGTCCTCTTCATAGCCGATGTGCGACAGGACTATGACCAGGTCGCATTTCTTCTCATTGCGGAGATAGTCCGCCCACTTGTTGACGACGTCGGGATCCTTGCCGGCCCTCGGGACGCGGCTCGCAGTCTCGAACGAGACCACCTTGGTGATGTCGGTGAGCATGCCGATGATGCCTATCTTCATTCCGCCTCTGCGGATGACGGCGTACGGCTTGACCCCCTTCCTGCCCATGTCGAACTGGCTGAAATCGTAGTTGGCGCAGATCACGGGGCACTTGATGCCCTTGACCCTGCGGCCGAGATCCTCGACGCCGTTGTCGAACTCATGGTTGCCGAAAGTGAGGCAGT
>JBGUGW010000128.1:0-3153 GCA_045111695.1 Candidatus Cryptobacteroides sp.
GCTGACATTCCTGTTTATCTCTGCTATTTCGACTGGAAACGCAAGCGCATCGGATGCGGACAGAAGTTCGAACTGACCGACGATGCCGCCGCCGACACACGCCGCATGCAGCAGATTTACGAATCCATGGACCTGGGTGCCAGACACCCTGAAAAGTACAGGACTCACTGATGAGACATAGTTTTCCGACACTTTCGGACGTTCTGGAGTACTCCTCGTCCAAATTTGCCAAACGCACCGCCTCCGACTTTGTCGATGGTGGCAGTCACTATACTTACGCCGGCTTCAAGGAAGCCTGCGACCGACTTTCCGGAGTTCTCGCAACCTTCGGCATCAATGCCTCTGACAAGGTTGCGATACTTGCCGAGAACCAGCCCAACTGGGGCGTGGCATTCTTCGCTGTCACATCCTTCGGCCGCATCGCGGTGCCGATGCTGCCCGAAGTCTCGCCCAACGAGGTGGAGAACATCCTCGTACATTCGGACGCCAAGGCGATCTTCGTGTCGCGCAAGCAGCTTCCGAAGATCAGCGAGGAAGCGCTCGGCAGGCTCCATATCGTTGTGGATATCAGCGATTTCAGCCTCATCCGCGTGGATGAGACCAAGTATACCTGTGACGGTACCATCAAGAAGCCCGAGCCGATGGACATCGCCGCCATCATCTATACTTCAGGCACTACGGGCAATGCCAAGGGTGTCATGCTGAGTCACCGTAATTTCTGTGCAAATATCGAGGAATCCTGGTATGCCCACCATGTGTACCGCAAGGACGTTTTCCTGTCCATCCTGCCCCTGGCCCACACTTATGAGATGAGCATAGGCATGCTGTATCCATTCGCCCGTGGCGCCTCGGTGTATTATATCCAGAAACCGCCGACTCCGACCATCCTCATGGCAGCGATCAGCAAGATAAGGCCTACGACCATGCTCTCCGTGCCCCTCATCATAGAGAAGATAGTACGCAGCAAGGTCCAGCCGACAATAAATGCCAGCAAATTCCTGTCCTATCTCCGCGACAAGATGCCGTGGCTGCTCTACTGGCTCGTCGGGACCAAACTCAAGAAGCAGTTCGGCGGCCGCATCCGTTTCTTCGGCATCGGCGGCGCCAAACTGGACATCGAGGTGGAGCGATTCCTGAAGAAATGCCGCTTCCCGTACGCCATCGGCTACGGACTTACTGAAACCGCCCCGCTCATCTGCGATGCAGGTCCCAAGAAGACTCATGTCGGCACTACGGGTACAGCGTCCTTCGGCGTAAGCGTTCGTCTTGCCGACGTCAATCCAGAGACCGGCCAGGGCGAACTCCAGGTCAAGGGACCGAACGTGATGCTCGGATACTACAAGGATTACCTCCGTACCAAGGCCGTCATGACTGAGGACGGCTGGATGCGTACCGGCGACATGGCGACGGTCGACAAGAAAGGCCGTTACGGCATCCTTGGCCGCATGGGCAACGTCATCATCGGCTCATCCGGAGAGAATATCTATCCAGAGGAGATCGAGAGTGTCATCAACAACATCGGCGGTGTCAACGACTCGCTCGTTATATCCCGCGCTGGACAGCTCGTGGCCCTCGTCCAGTTCAACGAAGGCACGATAGACTGGAACCTGGAAGGGGAGGACAAATTCATCGAGACCCTTGAGCAGAAAAAGAAGGAAGTGATGGATTTCGTCAACTCAAAGGTAAGCCAGTTCCTGAAGATAAAGGATGTAGAGGTTATGAAGGAGCCCTTCAACAAGACCGCTACCCACAAGATCCGCCGTTTCCTGTATCAGGATAAAACGAATCAGCCGCAGAAGGAGGAACCTTCCGCGGCTGAGCCTGAAGCAAATTAAATCCTAGTAATTCTCGGCGTTGACCTCGAAGAACGCCTTCGGGTGCGCGCAGACGGGGCAGATCTCGGGGGCTTTTGTGCCCACTACGATGTGTCCGCAGTTGCGGCATTCCCATACCTTGACCTCGCTCTTGGCGAAGACTTCCTGGGCCTCTACGTTCTTCAGCAGGGCGCGGTAACGCTCCTCATGGTGCTTCTCGATGGCGCCTACCATGCGGAACTTGGCGGCGATGGCCTTGAAGCCTTCGGCTTCGGCGGTCTTGGCGAAGTTTTCATACATGTCGGTCCACTCGTAGTTCTCACCGTCGGCCGCGGCGGCAAGGTTCTGGGCGGTGTCGCCTATGCCCTCAAGCTCCTTGAACCAGAGCTTTGCGTGCTCTTTCTCATTCTCTGCGGTCTTGAGGAAAAGGGCGGATATCTGCTCGTATCCCTCTTTCTTGGCCACGGAGGCGAAGTAAGTGTATTTATTCCTGGCCTGCGATTCGCCCGCGAACGCGGCCTCCAGGTTTTTCTCGGTCTGGGTACCGGCGTATTTGTTGCTCATAACGATAGAAGTTTTTGGTTTACACAAATATAAGCATTCTGTTCTTGAAAAGCAAAGGCTTCGTGACCGCTTACTGTTTTGGGGCGTGGGATGCCCAGAAATGGTCGACGGGGCCGTGGCCGTGGCCGATGGAATACTCCGCGCCGGAGACTATGGCCGAGTTGATGTAGTCCTTTGCGGCGCGGGCGGCATCGTCCAGCCCGAGGCCCTGTGCAAGGTACGAAGCGAAGGCCGATGACAGCGTGCAGCCCGTTCCGTGCGTGTTGGGAGTATGGACCCGCTTCGAGGGAAGCTCGAGCATGGTGTCTTCCTCGGCATTGTAGAAGATGTCTACAAGGCTGTCGTCCGTGAGGTGGCCGGCTTTCATCAGGACCGAGACGCGGCCGCCGCAGGAGAGTGCCCGCGCGACGCGCGGGAGGTCCTCCTGCGAGGCTATGCGCGTCCCGGCGAGGATCTCGGCCTCGGGGACGTTGGGGGTTATGACGCGTGCCATGGGCACCAACTCTTCAGCAAGGACTTTAATTGCGGAATCCTCGATGAGGCGGTGTCCCGACGTGGCTACCATCACGGGGTCGAGGACGATGTTCTTGACCATGAACCGCTGGAGCTGTTCCTTCACGGCGAGGACGACCTCCGCGCTGTGGAGCATTCCGATCTTGACTGCATCTGCGCCGATGTCGCTGAGCACCGCAGCTATCTGTGCGGAAATGATTGGAATGGGGATAGGGTGTACATCCTCCACTCCGAGGGTGTTCTGGACTGTAACGGCAGTGAT
>JBGUGW010000129.1:0-5453 GCA_045111695.1 Candidatus Cryptobacteroides sp.
ACCTTGACCCGAAGGCCGAGCCGGAGAGCATATACCTGAAGGTGACGGAGCACGAGGCCAATTTCCTCCGCGACCTCCCGCTCCATCCCTCCCAGTTCGAAATAGGGCCGGAGGGAGAAGGTTATGTCAAGTTCCGCATACGCGTAATACCTAATGAAGACCTGCTGATGGAACTCAAGCGCCTCGGTTCCGAGATCGAGATACTCTCACCGCTATCCCTCCGCAAGAGGATGGCGGAAGAACTGCAGGAAGCAGCGAACAAATACAAATAAATATATGAGAACCAACCTTTTGGGCGCAGCGTGCTGCGCCGTCGCAATCCTTTTCAGCACAATGAGCTGCAAACAGAAACAAGAGAATGAAAGTGGATACATAGGCCCTTCCGACATCGTCGTCGAAAACGGTCTCATGACCCCCGAAGTGATGCTGTCCCTCGGACGACTCTCCGATCCCCAGCTCTCCCCTGACGGGACCAAGGTCCTGTACGGCGTCAGCTACACGTCCATCGCGGACAACAGGAGCTGCCGCAACCTCTTCATGAGCAATATCGACGGCTCCGACAAGGTCCAGCTCACCCGTTACGCCAAGAGCGTCTCCAACGCCCGCTGGTCGCTCGACGGCAAGGAGATCTACTTCATCCAGGGCGGACAGATCTGGAAGGTCCCCCTGCAGGGCAACAAGCTCGGCAAGAAGGTGCAGATCAGCGACGTGCCCGCCGGCATCGGCGAGTTCAAGCTTTCCCCCGGACAGGACAACATCCTGTATGCCAGCACTATCCATAGTGCCGTGCAGACCCCCGTCGACAGCGATCCCGCACTGGACAAGGCCCAGGCCTATGCCACAGAGGACCTGATGTACCGTCACTGGGACCACTGGGTGACCGAGACACCGCGCACATATGTGGCTCCTTTAGCCGGGGCCATGATCACTCCGGACAATTCCTTCGACCTGCTCGGTGACGAGCCGTACGAGCTCCCCACGGAGCCTTTCAGCGGCCTGGAACAGTTGAGCTGGAGCCCTGACGGGCGTTTCGTCGCCTACAGCTGCCGCAAGGCCGTAGGAAAGGAGTACGCTTTCTCGACCGATACCGAAATCTATGTGTACTGCATCCCCACCGGAGAGTGCAAGCGCATCGAGATGGACGGAGGCTACGACACCGATCCCGTCTGGTCCCCTGACGGCACACAGATCGCATGGCTCAGCATGGAACGCCAGGGCTATGAGTCCGACAAATCCCGCCTCATAGTCCAGGATATCAATATAAACGGCAATGAGTTCAACTTCGGCGAGCGCGTCGAACTGACCTCCAGCTTCAAGTACAACGCCGTCGGCCCCGTATGGAGTGCCGACAGCAAGGGCATCTATTTCAATGCATTGGCCGAAGGCCTCCAGGCCATTTACAATGCTGAGAAAGCAGACGGCAGCTGGAGCATCAAGCGCCTGACCGCCGACAATCTGTGGTATGATTTCGACTCCCCATGGGGTATCGTTGAGAAGGACGGAGCCACTACCCTGCTGGCAAGTTACTGCTCGATGGACTTCCCCAACGAGCTCGTGGCTGTCAAGCTTGACGGCAGCGAGCCGCAGCGCATCACCCACGAGAACGACAGGATACTCGACCAGGTCGCTCCGCACGAGACTGAGATGCGCTATATCAAGACCATTGACGGAATGGACATGCTTACATGGGTGCTCTTCCCTCCCCAGTTTGACGCTTCCAAGAAATATCCCGCCATCGAAATCTGCCTTGGAGGCCCCCAGGGCACTCTCAGCCAGGGCTGGTCTTACCGTTGGAACTATCGCCTTATGGCCTCGCAGGGCTATGTCGTGATCCTTCCCAACCGGCGCGGCACAACAGCTTTCGGACAGGAATGGTGCGAGGAAATCTCGGGCGACTACAGCGGCCTGAACATCCAGGACTACCTGAGCGCCGCACGTGAGATGAAGGCTGAGCCCTATGTCGGCAAGATTGCGGCGTGCGGCGCCAGCTACGGCGGCTATTCGGTCTATTACCTTGCGGGAATGCATGAGAATACCTTCGACTGCTTCATCGCGCACGCGGGCATCTTCGACGAAGAAGCCCTCTATTATACCACCGAGGAAATGTGGTTCGCCGACTGGGACAACGGCGGTCTTGGCCGCGGATACCTCAGCGGCTCGCCGTGGAGCAAGTATCCCGAGGCCGTACGCCACTATGCCCACGACCCCAAGCTGAATGTCGAGAAATGGAACACCCCCATCCTCTGCTTCCACGGAGGAATGGATTTCCGCATCCCTTATACCCAGGGCATGGCTGCATTCAACTGCGCACAGATGATGGGCGTACCGTCCAAGCTAGTGGTATTCCCGGAGGAAAACCACTGGATCCTCCAGCCGCAGAACGCCCTGTTCTGGCACCGCACCTATTTCGACTGGCTCGAACGCTGGATGAAATAGATGGACATCGCCAGGGTGATGGAGCGGGCGGGCAACCTGCCCGCGGCAGCAATTGCCGGTAACGTAGACACGCTGCTCAGGGAGCATGCGTGTCTCGTCGTTACGGCCCCGCCCGGCGCGGGCAAATCCACCCTGCTGCCCATCACGATCCTGGAAGGACTGGGAGAAGGCCGCGTGCTCATGCTTGAGCCGCGGCGGCTCGCGGCCAGGCAGATCGCGGAACGCATGGCCTGGCTGCTCGGAGAGCCCGTAGGGCGCACCGCCGGCTACCGCGTTCGCTTCGAGTCGAAGATATCCTCCGCCACCCGCATAGAAGTTCTTACCGAGGGCATACTTACCCGTATGCTCGAGGATGACCCCACTCTGGACGGCGTCTCCGCCGTCATCTTCGACGAATTCCACGAACGCAGTCTCAACTGCGACCTCGCCCTTGCTTTAGCACGTGAGACACAGCGTGTTGTCCGTCCCGACCTCAAGATAGTCATCATGTCGGCCACCATCGATACTGATGCCATTTGCAAGGCGTTGGACGCGCCTGTCGTCGAGGGAAAAGGAAGGATGTACCCAGTGGACGTCAACTATGACACAGCCGAAGCAGCGGCGGACAATGCCGCCGAGGCGGTGGCACGCGCCGTCAGGCAGGCGCACCGCACCCATGAAGGCGACATACTCGCCTTCCTACCCGGCGAGGCGGACATACGGCGCTGCGCCGAACTGCTCGGAGACAGTCTCGAAGGCACGGAAGTGCATCCGCTATACGGCATGCTGCCGCCTGAAGCGCAGCGCAGGGCCATAATGCCGTCTCTTGACGGTCACAGGAAAGTCGTTCTGGCTACGCCTGTAGCGGAGACTTCCCTTACTATAGAAAATGTGCGCATAGTCATCGACTCCGGACTGTGCCGCAAACCGGTTTTCGATCCACAGAACGGCCTGAGCCGGCTGGAGACCGTGCGCATCAGCCGGGACATGGCCCGGCAGCGCGCCGGCCGCGCCGGCCGTATAGCTCCGGGCATTTGCTACCGCCTCTGGGGCCCGGGCACCGAAGCCCGCATGGAGGAGAACCGCAGGCCCGAAATCCTTGAAGCCGACCTGGCACAGACCATGCTTTCCATAGCCGCCTGGGGCGGCGGCAAGGCGGAGGAACTCCCGTGGATGACTCCGCCTCCGGCCTTCAGCCTGCGCCAGGCGCGCAGCCTGCTGCAGGCGCTGGGCGCCATCGATGCCGAAGGCTCCGTCACGCCCGCAGGGCGGAAGATGGCGGCTCTCCCCTGCCATCCGCGCATCGCGCACATGCTCACGGAAGCCACTACACCGGAGGCAAAGGCGCTGGCAGCCGACATCGCCGCACTGCTCGAAGAGAAAGACCCGATGGCCCAGGAGGGAACGGATCTCGCCGCACGCATTTCCGCCTTGCGGAAAGCCAGACGTGACCATCGGGAAGGCCGCCTCTGGGGCCGCATAGCCCGCATTTCGGAGCAGTACCGGGCCCTTACACATTGCCCCGAAGACAACTCCGATCCCGACCCCTACGCCGTCGGGGCGCTTGTAGCCGCGGCATATCCCGAACGCATCGCGAAATCACATAAGGACGGCTGCGGCCGCTTCATCCTCGCATGCGGCGATCCTGCATTCCTTGACCACGAGGATGCTATGTCATCTTACGAATGGCTGGCAGTCGCCAGTCTCAATGCGAGGGAAGGCTCCGACGGGCGCATATTCCTGGCCGCGCCGCTTGACCCAGAGGATCTCGGGGACATGAGGTCCGAGCGCGACAACGTCGCCTGGGACTCCCGCCGCGGCGCTGTCGTGGCGCAGCGGGAGACCCGCATCGGCGGGCTCGTCATCTCGGCGCGCCCGCTGAGCGACATCCCACGCAATGAGATCGTGCGCATCATCTGCGAGGCCGCGGCAAAGGAAGGCGTGTCGATGCTGGACTTCTCCGACGAAGTCGGCAATCTCCAGCGGCGCGTGGCCGCCGTTGCCGCCTGGCATCCCGAGCTTGACCTCCCTGACCTTTCCACCGACGCCGTCCTGGCCCGCACTGCGGACTGGCTACCTACCTTCCTTGGGAAAGCGACTACAGTTCAGGAAATTAAGAAAATAGACCTGACGCAGGCTCTATGGAGTTTGCTGGATTATGGGCAGCAGCAGGAAGTTGACCGGCTGGCCCCGACGCACATCACCGTGCCCACCGGCAGCCGCATACGCGTCGAATACCGCCAGGGTGCGGAGCTGCCGGTGCTGCGCGTCCGCCTGCAGGAGTGTTTCGGCCTCGCCGAAACGCCCCACGTGGACGGCGGTCGCCGCCCCGTCCTGATGGAGCTCCTCTCCCCCGGCTTCAAGCCGGTACAGCTCACGCAGGATCTTCACAGTTTCTGGGAGAACACATATTTCGAGGTCCGCAAGGAACTCCGCCGCCGCTATCCCAAGCACTCCTGGCCGGACAACCCCCTCGATGCGGCACCCGTGCGCGGCACCGGCCGCAGAAAATCCTGACAATCTGCAGACAAGGTAGGTTTTTCTTTCTTATTTGCTTATCTTTGTAAAGAACGGAACCACAAAGATGAGCAGGCTGGCTGACAAGCTGAGACCCGTATGGGAGTTGTATCGGGACGGCTTCAGGAACATGACCTGGGGCAGGCCTCTGGTATGGCTGATACTGCTTAAGATATTCATACTGTTCGCCATCCTGCGGGTATTCTTCTTCAAGCCGGCGATGGCCGGGATGAGCGACGGCCAGAAGAGCGAGGCCGTAGGCGAACGACTTACACAGCAACCACATATTCAAACAGATACACTGAACCTTTTAACCGATTGACGTATGGATGTAGTTATCTGGTCACGCATCCAGTTCGCAATGACCGCGGCCTATCACTGGCTGTTCGTCCCGCTGACTCTCGGGCTGGCGCTGGTCATGGCGATCATGGAGACCATCTACGTCGTCACGGACGACGTTTTCTGGAAGAAGACAGCCAGGTTCTGGATCAAGCTCTTCGCTGTCAACTTCGCGGTGGGCA
>JBGUGW010000130.1:0-5520 GCA_045111695.1 Candidatus Cryptobacteroides sp.
TTTGGTCTCTCAAGCCCATGCTGATGCGGTGGAACAGCTTCCGTTTGTCACTGAGTCCGGCTATTCTTCGGGTTACCCCGGTGGGCCGGGGTGGAAAGTGGGCGTGACTTTGCAGGAACTCTCGCATAAGCAGGTAATATATTCTGTTTTGCAATGCGCCCCCGAGGTGTTCGAGATGTTCCATTTTGACATTGTGGAAGATTTCCATCTGTCGTCCGGGGAAGGTGTGTGGGTTACCGAATCCACGCTCGCTGAGTTGGAGATGGATCCCGCCCATCCGGTTTTCCCGCAGGGACTCGGTTATATAGCCAATAGGGAAATAGCGGGCATCCTCAAGGATTTCGCCGTTACGGACGCCGCCCATGTGGATGGGCGGGAATCAGGAATCGTTGCCGTTGATAAAGACTTGGAAACAGAGTTTTTGGTACTGAAGATTGACGGAGACCATAAGGAAGCGGAAAAGACATTGCGGGAACTGTACACCCGCTTCAGTATGGAGGAGGACGGATACGAAGGGATTCCCGAAATGAGCGGCTTCATCGAGGACAAACTTACACAAGGGCTCGACGAAGCAAAAAGGTATATGAGGCTGATGGAATTGTTCATGTACCTGGCCATACTGGTCTCGGTGTTGGGCCTGCTGGCGATGTCGGCGCTGTTCGCCTCGGAGCAAACCCACGACATCGCCGTACGCAAGGTATTCGGCGGCACGGTAGGCGGAGAAGTGCTGCGCGGCGTCGGCACCTATATGTTGCTCGTCATTGTTGCGTGCGTGATTGCCGTACCCTTTGCGGTATGGCTGTCAGGCCGCTATCTGGAGGGCTACAACTATCGCATAAGCGGTTATGGATGGATATTCGCCGTGGCCGTGGTCATTGCCCTGGCCATCTCCTTCCTCGCCGTCCTCTGGCAGACCCTCAAGGCCGCGAATACCAACCCTGCAATCGAATTGAAGAAAGAATAATTAAATGAAATCCTACCTGAAATTCCTGTCCCGCAACAAGCTGTACACTGCTATCGAGGCGGTGGGACTGGCTGTGAGCCTGGCGTTCGTGATACTGATAGGCAGTTACGTGGTGCAGCAGTACCGGATGGCGCACGAGAACCCGGCGTGGAACCGCATTTATGCACCGGGGACCGACAGTTTCGCCGGCCTGAGCTTCTGGGACAAGGAAGAGATCGAGATGTCCATCCCCGAAGTGGAGACCGTCAGCCGGATGTCGCTCATGCAGAGTTCTGCCGTCGAGTATGCCGGCCAGAAATGGCCTGGTGTTTCCACCTGGGGATTTGAAGTGGACCCGGAGTTCTTCGACATTTACTCCTACATCCAGTGGCGGGAAGGCTCGGTGGAGATGTT
Source organism: Candidatus Cryptobacteroides sp. (assembly GCA_045111695.1). Classification (GTDB taxonomy): domain Bacteria; phylum Bacteroidota; class Bacteroidia; order Bacteroidales; family UBA932; genus Cryptobacteroides. The sequence goes on from JBGUGW010000130.1 coordinate 1,358, forward strand.
CAAGGTCAAGGACGCCATTCTCCTCAGCGAGTCAATGGCCCGGCGGATTGCCGACGGGAAAGATATATCCACGCTCATCGGCGGGACGCTCAAAATCAACGACAAATCCTACCAGATCGTCGGCGTGGTCCAGGATTTCGAGAACTGCATCCTGCCTCCGGTGGACGTGTTGGCCAACATCGAGTCAGTCGACGAGGCCAGCCGCGAAAAGAACTTCAACAGCATCGGCAGTTACACCACCCTGTGCCGGGTCCGGGAAGGAACGGACCGGGCTGATTTCGAGGCCAAGCTGCACAACCTCATCGTGAAGAACTACGAGCCCACCTGGGGCAAGCAGGTGGAAGGCTGGCGCTCCTGGCGGCTCGACGAAATGTTCTGGACGCCGGGAATCGCGACCAACGGCAGCATCAAGACCGGCAACAAGCAGATGGTCCGGCTGCTGACGGTCGTAGTCCTGCTCCTGCTGCTGTCAGCCGTGTTCAATTATGTCAATCTCAGCCTGGCGCAGGGCGGGAAACGGGCCAAGGAGCTGGCTACGCGCCGCCTGCTTGGGTCGGACCGCAAAGCCATCCTGTGTAAGATCATCGGCGAGTCTGTGGCCTTTACGGCCGTTTGCTTCGCCGTGGCATTGGTCCTTGCCCGCTTGATGGTGCCTATGTTCAACAACCTCCTGACCACCCAGGACGACTGGATTTCCATCGAGACAGATATGAAGCTCCAGTTCCTGATGACGCCAGGATACATTGCGGCTTACGTAGCGGGAATCCTGATCCTGGGCACCCTCTGCGGCATTCTTCCAGCCTTGCTGGCTGCCCGTTATGAACCGATCGATATCATCAAGGGAACGATGCGCAGGCAGAATAAAATGTTCGTCAACAAGGTGTTCATCATCGCCCAGAACGCCCTGGCGGTGTTCCTGATCGCGATGGCCCTGGTAATGGAACTCCAGATGGGGCACATGCTGGATCGTCCCACGCATTCGCAGGTGGAAAACCGCTATTACATCGACTATTACGCCACCTCCTATGACGAGATGAAACTGTTCAAGGATAAGGTGGAACAGCTGCCATTCGTGACCGCGGTGGGCGTCGGGCGCAATCTTCCGGGGTTCATCAACATGTCGGTGAGCATCAAGCAGGACGATGACACCAGCCTCAAACTGCCGGTCATCTTGTGCGACAGCACGTATTTCCGCCTGTTGGGCCTGGAAGTGCTGGAAGACTATCATCACCCGCTGATGCAGTCTATCTGGGTGGATGAAACCGCGGCAAAGGCGGCGCAGGTGACGGACACATCGACCTTCTTCAAAAACAGGGTGGGGATCAACGGGGCCAAGGTCGAGTATGTCGGCGGCATTGTCCGCGACTTCCCGGTGGAATCGGCCTCGTCCAGCGAGGTATCCACGCTCAATGCCGCCGTGATCGTGTCGAACATGGATGAAATCTACTTCTCGCACGGACTCCTGATCGAGACTATGGGTGAGGACAAGGACTATGGGCGGCAGATCATGAAGGCCTATGAGGAATACCGGATGGAACAGTCCGGGGTGTACGAAGCACCATGGAGGCACGGCTTCGTCCGTGACCTGTACCGGAGCCAGCTGGCTCCGGCCCGCCGCACCATGCGCCTGTTGGAGCTTTTTACGATCCTGGCCGTGCTGATTTCCCTGCTGGGCCTGCTGGCCATGAGCACCTATTTCGCCGGCGAAAACACGAAGCAGATCGCCATACGCAAGGTATTCGGGGCCGACGTGAACAGCGAGACCAGGCGCAATGTACGCAGCTATATGCTACTGGTGGCCATTGCCTGCTTGATAGGCATTCCCCTGGCCATCTGGGCAGCCGGACTCTATCTGCAACGCTTCGCTTACCGCATAGAAGGCTATGGCTGGGTGTTTGCCGTCGCGGTCGTAATCTCTATGGCCATCGCTTGGGGAACCGTCCTGTGGCAGACTCTCAAAGCCGCGAAAACCAACCCTGCAAACGAACTTAAGAAAGAATAACAATGAGATCCTACCTGAAATTCCTCTCCCGCAACAAGCTGTACACCGCCATCCAGGCGGTGGGGCTTGTCGTCAGTCTTGCGTTTGTGCTGTTGACCGGCCATTTCGTGTGGCAGCAGAAGCAGATGACCAGGAATGTACCTGATTATGAAGATGTTTACTCTGTCTATAAGTCTTCCGACGGGTACAAGGGCCTCGGCCAGTCATGGGGTTTTGCCTATCAGGCCAAGGAAAGCGTTCCCGAGGTCGAGAAGGCCGCGATGTTCTGGAAAGGCCTTTCCGAAGAGGCGACGGTGGACATTGACGGGACAAAGTATCACGTCAAGACCTATATGGTGGGAGGAGATTTCTTCGACATTTTCCCAGCAGAATTCGAAAACGGCAGCGTAGAGGTGATGTCGGACATTTCCAATGTCATCATCAGCCGTTCATTCGCGAACCGGCTGGGCGGAAATGATGATGATATCCTCGGAAGGTCGGTCGATGATGAATTCACGATAGCGGCCATCATCAAGGAAACGCCCAATCCCATTTTCGGCGACGTGGACATCATCATCAATATCGAGAACCTGACCAACCGTAAGAACGCTCCTTTCCGCATGGACGTCATCCCATTCCTGAAGGTCAGGAAGGGAACCGACAGGGTCGCGCTTGAAGAAAAGGCCGACACTCTGGTGGCCAGGGAATACGGCGCCATCGGGGCGAGGGACTTCCTGGATGACAGCGGACTGGTAAGGTATGACGAGATCTGGTACTCCCCTGCCAATAACATGGAATTGAAAAAGGGAAACCGCCTGTTCACAGGCATCATCCTTCTGATCACCGTCATCCTGCTGCTCTCCGCCATCTTCAACTACATCAATCTCAGCGTGGCCCTTTCGGGCAAGCGGGCCAAGGAAATGGCAACGCGCAAGGTGCTGGGAGCAGGGAAATACGCCCTTGCGGGCAAATGGCTGCTCGAGTGTCTTCTTTTCACCTCGGTATGTTTCATCCTGGCAGTGCTGCTGGCCGAATGGCTGACTCCATGGTTCAACCGGATCATCGGCAGCGACATTTATGTCCGTGTGCGATATACCCCGGGATGGGTAGCCGTCTACGTCCTGTTCGTTCTGCTCGTGTCGATGGTGCAGGGAGCCATCCCCGCCTGGATCAGCTCGCGCTATCCGGCCATCTCCATCGTCAAGGGAGAGTTCAGGGCCAAGAAGAAGCATCTGTTCAGCAAGGTTTTCATCGTATTGCAGCATGCTTTCTCCATCATCCTGCTTTCCCTGGCCATCATACTCGGGCTGCAAGTGTCCCACATGCTTAACAGGCCGCTGGGAGCCGATGTGGACAATGCTTTCTATGCCCAACTCAACGACAGTGAGCTTCAGGAGGTTTTCGCCTTGAAGGCGGCTTCACTCCCGTGCGTGAGCCGCATAGGCCACTCTACGTATTTCCCCGGCATGGCGGAGGAATGGATCTCTGAGGATAAGGACAAAGGGAGAATCCGCCTCGCTGTAGTCAGTTGCGACCGCACAGCTTTCGACATATTCGGATTCCAGGTCCAGGAACAGTTTGAAGAGCCGACGGACGGCACTGTCTGGATCTCCGAAAGGCAGATGTCCCTCCTGGGGGTGGACCGGAATACGGAAGACCTCGGGTACCACCATGTCATGGGACAATCGATAGGCGGAATCATCGGGGACTTCGCTCCGAACGATGTCCTCAACTATGACTCCGACATGATGAGCTACGTGATAATCGGTCCGGCGGAGGAGCAGTACGGTCTGCTAATCGAAACGGTCGGAGATCACGATGAGGCAAGGAAGAGCCTGTCGGAGCTCTATTCTGAATTGTGCATGCTGGTGTACGGTATCGAGGACAAGCCCTATATGTTCAACTATATCAATAATATCCTGTCCGAAAACCTTTCCGAAGAGAAAAACCACCTGTCGCTCGTCAGCGTGTTCATGCTGCTGAGTTTCCTGTTGTCAGCGCTTGGACTGATCGCAATGAGCAGTTATTATGCAGATGAGAGTTCCAAGGACATCGCAATCAGGAAGGTCTTTGGAAGCACGATCAGTGACGAGGTCAGGAAAACCGTCCTGGAGTACCTTGTATTGTTCGCCTTGGCGGCAGTGATAGCCATTCCTATCGCCATCCGCCTCGCATCGAGGCT
>JBGUGW010000131.1:0-3177 GCA_045111695.1 Candidatus Cryptobacteroides sp.
CAAGGCCTGCCCCGACCTCCTGCTTCTCGACCCTTCGCACAGCGGGATCCTGGCGCACTACGGCATTCCCGAATACCTTACCTTCGACCGCGCTGCGGCCATCATCGGAACGCGCTATCTCTTCAAGGGCAAGCCCTGCACGCTCATGGATTTCGGCACGACGCTGACGGTGGATTTCATAGGTGAGGACGGTACTTACCAGGGAGGAAACATCTCCCTCGGATGCCGTACGCGCTTCAAGGCGGTCAACCGTTATTCCAAGGCCCTCCCTTCCGTCAATATCCCGGACAATCCTCCTGCGACGGGCATGTCCACACAGTCTTCCATCGAGGCGGGAGTAATTTCGGGCATAATGTTTGAAATACAGGGGTACGTCGATTCCAGACCTGACAATATCGTCGTATTTACAGGCGGAGATGCGAATTATTTTGCAAAAAGGATGAAAAACTCCATCTTTGTAGTTTGTAACCTGGTATTGATAGGTTTGGCTCTAATCACGGACGAGTATGTTGAAAGGAAGACTCTGTAAGATCCTGGCCGTGTCCCTCGCGATGACCCTCGCGGGGCTGTCCCTGCATGCGCAGGACGGAGCCGATACCGGCTTCACCCCCTATTCCATCTTCGGAATAGGCGACATTTTCACCCAAGGCTCGGCATACAACAAGAGCATGGGAGGTGTAGGCATAGCCACCAGGAACAGGCGCTATATCAATTATCTTAACCCCGCATCCATCACCGCGAGGGATTCCCTGTCCTTCATGGCCGATATGTCCGTAGCACAGGACAACAGGTATTTCCGCCAGGGTGACATCACATCCGGCAACAATACTTTCAACATCAACAGCGTGACCATTTCCGTCCCGCTCTTCTATCCTTATTCGGCTATACTTGTGGGTATAGCCCCGTATTCCTCCACTGGATACAGGTATTCCTATATCCTTGAGGACCCCCAGGTCATAGGCAATACCGGCAATGCCGTGTACTATTCCGCCGGAACGGGCGGCACCTACCAGGTTTTCGCTTCCACCGCCGTCACCTTGTGGAAGAGGCTTTCCCTCGGCGTTGAAGGACGGATACTCTTCGGTAACATCAAGAAGGAGAATGTTTTTTCCTTCGCCAAATCCGCGTACAGCAACATCAATTCCGGCAACTCCCTCATGCTCCGCGGCAATTCCGCCAAGTTCGGACTGCAGTACGAGCAGCCTGTCGGCAAGGGCAACACCATAGGCATTGGAGCCACATATTCAACATCCACCAAACTCCGCGGAACTGTTGAGGATTATCGCATCTCTGTGGGCAGCGCGCAGTCCGACACTCTGCGCTTCTCCCGCGACACCCTCGGAATGACCATGGGCGGAGTCTCCGTCCCGAGCGAGATAGGAGTAGGCATATCTTTCAATCATTCAGACAATTGGAGGGCCGAAATCAACTATTCCAGATCCGACTGGACGCAGTCTGGTATGGATGTTGCGAAAGGATTTGCAGTGAAAGGTTCTTCGTACTTCGATACAAGGGTATCACAGACGTACAGGGCCGGCTTTGAAATAGTTCCGAACAGGAACGACATCAGGTACTACTACAAGCGATGCGCGTACAGGGTCGGCGCTTATTACGAAGACTCGCGCTTCGCGGTGGACGGAAACCAGATAAAGGACATGGGCCTTACGTTTGGTGCTTCACTCCCGGTATTCAGGTACTACAACGCCCTGACCTTCGCGGTCGGCCTCGGCCAGAGGGCGTCGACCGCCGGGAACTTGATCCGCGAACGGTATGTCAACTTCACGGTGGGATTCAGTTTCCACGACATGTGGTTCCGGAAACTTACTTACCAATAGGCTGATAATGAAAAACTAACACTATTCAGGATATGAAAAAGACGATTTTTGCAATTTTGACCATTGCCATGCTCCTTCCGGGAGCGAAGATGTCGGCCCAGGGAAAATACGGAGCTGACAGCGCCGAGTGTATCAAGTACCTCTCCTACTATTCGGAGTACTACAAGCAGAAGAACTACGACGAGGCCCTTCCCAACTGGAGAAAGGCTTACAGCCTCTGCCCTCCCACCGCCAGCCAGAACCTTCTCATACATGGTTCCACCCTTCTCAAGCAGGTCATTTCCAAGACCAAGGATGCCGAGGCACAGCGTGCAGTCATCGACTCGCTCATGACGCTTTACGACGTCAGGGCCCAGTACTATCCGAACAACAAGGCCACGTCCCTAAACAACAAGGGACAGGACATGTACAACTATATCAAGGACAATCCCCAGAGACTGTATGACACCTATCAGGAGATCATCGGCGAACTGAAGGAGGGCACCAAGCCTTCGCTCTTCCTGTTCCGCCTCAACTCCGCCATCGACCTCTTCCAGGCCGGCAAGCTGACCGCCGAGGATGTCATCAACGCATACCAGTCCTCCATGGAGACTCTGAAGAACGCCACCGCCGAGAGCGAGGCCGAGGCCGAGCAGCTCGAGAAGGTCAAGACCGACATCGAGTCCCTTTTCATCACCAGCAAGGTGGCTTCCTGCGACAACCTCATCGCGCTCTTCACCCCCCGCTTCGAGGCTGATCCCAACAACCTCGATCTCGTGAACAACATCGTCAGGATGATGAGCATCACTGACGACTGCACCGGCAACGACCTTTATCTCAATGCCGTTACCAACATGTACAAGCTCGATCCTTCGTACAACTCCGCATACTTCCTGTTCCGCCTCAACTCCGCAAGGGGCAACGTCGCGGACGCCATCAAGTACATGGAGGAGGCCATCAACTATCCTGAGTCCGATGCCGCCACCGACGGCGAATACAACTACGAGCTTGCGGTCTTCTGCTCCAAGAACGGACAGAACGCCAAGGCTTACTCCGCCGCCCAGAGGGCTATCGAGCTCAATCCCACCTTCGCTGGCAAGGCTTACTTCCTGATGGGAACCATCTGGGGTTCGACCAGCTGCGGCGGAAACGAGATCGAGCGCAGGGCTCCCTACTGGGTAGCCGTCGACTTCCTGCAGAAGGCCAAGAACGCCGATCCGTCCCTCACCGACGACGCCAACAAACTCATCGGCTCCTATTCCGCCTACTATCCGCAGACAGCCGAGGCGTTCATGTACGACCTGACCAACGGCCAGTCCTACACCGTCTCCTGCGGAGGCATGAGGGCCACCACGACCGTCAG
>JBGUGW010000132.1:0-10091 GCA_045111695.1 Candidatus Cryptobacteroides sp.
AACTTGTCGATGTACTCCTTGATGGCTTTGTCGATCTGGTTCATGGTGACAGCCTTCTCTTCAGCGACCTCCTGCTGCTTCTGGTTGTAGTATGTCTGGAAGTCGTTCTGCTGCTTGACGAGCTTCTCGTTCTGGGCCTCGGCCGTGGAACGGGTGAGAAGGCCCTTGTCGATCTTCTCCTGGAAAGCGTTGACATCGCTCTGGAGCTTGTTGCCCCTGCGGGTGACCTCCTGCTCTATGCTCTGGACCTTGGTCTGGAGGATGCTGCCGAGATCGTTGGCCATGTCGTATTCGTTCATGACCCTGTCAAGGTTGAAGTATACGATGGAGCCCTTGGGGGCGGAATTGTCGGTCTGCTCTTCGTTGTTGGCTTCCGCTGCGGGAGTGGTCGTCGTCTGGCAGGAATTGAGTGTAGCGATGCCGGCCATGACGGCCAGAACGCTGAGGATCAAAGTAGTTTTCTTCATTTTTATGACGTTGTATTATTGTTTCGCAAAGTGCAAAAATAATCAAAAAATCTTGATCTTCGAAAGATATGCCCCAATAGTTTTCTCCAGACCCATGTAGAGCGCGTCGGAAATGAGGGCGTGGCCTATGGAAACCTCGTCAGTCCAGGGTATGGTGCGGATGAAATACTCGAGGTTGTCGAGGTTGAGGTCGTGGCCGGCGTTGAGGCCCAGGCCGAGCTCGCGGACCCTCTCGGCACAGCGGAGGTAGTCGGCGATGGCGGCCTCCGGTCCCTGCGGGTACATTTCGGCGTAAGCCGCTGTGTACATTTCGACGCGGTCCGCGCCGCAAGCGGCGGCGCCTTCTGCCATGCGCGGGTCGGGGTCGATGAATATCGAGGTGCGGATGCCCTTGGACTTGAACAGGGCACAGATGTCCGTCAGGAACTCTTTATGGGCAATGGTGTCCCAGCCGGCATTCGAGGTGATGGCGTCGTGCGCGTCGGGGACGAGCGTGACCTGGTCCGGGACGACTTCGCACACCAGGTCGATGAAGGATCCGATGGGATTGCCCTCGATGTTGAACTCAGTGGTGATCGCGGGGCGGATGAGCCGGACGTCCGAATAGCGGATGTGCCGCTCGTCCGGACGGGGGTGTACGGTGATGCCTTCCGCGCCGAAGGCCTCGCAGTCCCTGGCGGCCTTCTCCACGTCCGGGAGATTGCCTCCGCGGGCGTTGCGGAGGGTGGCTATCTTGTTTATGTTGACGCTTAGTCTTGTCATGTTCCAATCATTTAAGTTTCAGCCGGCAAACCCGCCGGCGGCGCAACAAAAATAGTCAATAATTTCAAAGTTATCGAATAAAGTTTTAATTTTGACGTTCCAATCAAAGTTATGAGACTAGCGCTATATATCAAAAAACGTTCCCTCGCCGGAGACGCCCGCATCGACGGGCTCCGCGAGGCGCTGAAGGCCGGGGGCTGCGAGCTCTACGACGTCCGTGAAGCGGAGGATATCCTCCCCGGCACCGACGCCCTCCTGAGCCTCGGCGGCGACGGCACTTTCCTGTCCGCGGCGCGCCTCGTCGGAGACTCCGGCGTGCCGGTCCTGGGCGTCAATTTCGGCCGCCTCGGCTTCCTCTCCGAGTACAAGCCCGAGGAGGTCGTGGCGCCGCTGCTCTCGGGTGCATATACCGTCGAGAGCCGCTCCCTCCTCCGCACGGAGGTGAAGGACGGCGGACTGACGGACATCTCGCTCAACGAGATGACGGTCCACCGCAAGGGCGCGGCCATGCTCGGCGTGGACGTCACCATCGACGGAGAGTCGCTGCCCACCTGCTGGGCCGACGGCTTCCTGGTGGCCACCAGCTCGGGCTCGACCGCCTATTCGCTCAGCGTCGGCGGCCCCATCTGCCTGCCCGAGACCCGCGTGCTCATCCTCGCCCCCATCGCTCCGCACAACCTCAACATACGTCCTATAGTAGTCCCGGAGACTTCCGTTGTGGAGCTTTCCTTCCGTTCCAGGGACCTGGAGATCATGGCCACCATGGACAACCGCAACCTCATCCTGCCCGTTTCATCCAGGATTTCCGTGTCGGTGGCACAGTTTTCGCTTAAGACGATACGCCTCGACAGGTCAAACTTCATCCATGCCCTCAAGAGCAAGCTCTTCTGGGGTGAGGATGTCAGAAACTTATAGAATGGAAGAGGAAAAGAAGATTCCCACCCACGTGTCCATCATAATGGACGGCAACGGCAGATGGGCCCGCGAAAGGGGCCGCGAACGCGTCTTCGGACATTTCGAAGGCGTCGAGAGCGTGCGCGCCTGCACCGAGGCCGCGGTCGAGGCCGGAGTGCGCTACCTGTCCCTGTTCGCTTTCTCGGAGGAGAACTGGGGCCGCCCCGACAGCGAGGTCGACGCTCTGATGAAGCTGATGTTCAAGTCGATGGTGGAGGAGTTCACGACCTTCATGGAGAACCGTGTCCGCTTCGTCGTCCTCGGCAACCGCGCGAGGCTTTCCGACACCCTCAATGCGGCCATCGACGACATGATGGACAAGACCGCCTCCAACGACCGTCTTACCCTCATCCTATTCCTCAGCTACAGCGGCAAATGGGACATCCTCCAGGCCGCCAAGTCCATCGCCAGGGAGTATGCTTCCTGCCCGGAAAAGATTGATGGACTGGACTTTGCGGACATCGATTCGCGCCTGGTGACGGCCGGCATCCCAGACCCCGACCTCATTATCAGGACCTCCGGCGAGCAGCGCCTGAGCAACTACCTGCTGTGGCAGGGCGCATACTCCGAGTTCCTGTTCAGCCCCCTGCTGTGGCCCGATTTCCGCAAGGAAGCGTTCTTCTCCGCCCTGGAAGAGTTCGCAAAGCGGGACAGACGGTATGGTAAAGTCAAATAATTGGCGTATATTTGCGGATTGTTAGATGAAGATTCGATTGATGAGACATATAAGGATAGCCACCCTGCTTCTGACGCTGCTCGTGCCTTTCACGGTCCGGGCACAGGAGCCGGAAGGCATCGTGATAGATTACAACAATCCCCAGAAGTATGTCATCGCGGGCATCACCGTCGATGGCAATACCACGTACAGCGACTCGCAGGTCATCTCCGCTTCCGGCATGCAGACGGGTGTGACTGTCACCGTGCCTGGTGAGGACATTTCTGCCATAGTCACCCGTCTCTGGCTCCAGCGCTATTTCGAGGATGTGGCCGTCAGCATCGACAGCCTCAATGCCTCCCGTGATTCTGCATGGTTCAAGATCACAATACTCGAGCGTCCCAGGATGTCCCGCTGGACTTTCACCGGTGTGAAGAGCGGCGAGAAGAAGGACATCGAGGAGCGCCTCAATTTCCGCCGCGGCGGCGAGTTCTCCGACTATGTGTCCAAGACCTCTTCTGACATCATCAAGAGGTTCTATGCAGAGAAGGGCTTCATCAATACCGTCGTCACGCCTCAGGTGACGCGCGACTCCCTCGTCCGCGGCGCCGTGCGCGTCAACTTCGACGTCGACAGGGGAGAGCGCATCCGCATCAAGACCATCAACTTCATCGGCAACGAGGACGTCAAGGAGTACAAGATCGCCAAGCAGATGAAGAAGACCAAGTCGAACAAGTACTACAACTTCTTCCACAGCAAGAAATTCAACAGCAAGGAGTTCGAGAACGACAAGGTCGCCGCGATCAGCGCCTTCAACGAAGCCGGCTACCGCGACGCCCGCCTGGTCCGCGATTCCGTGTACTACGTGGACCACAACCGCCTGGGCATCGACCTCGTGTTCGACCAGGGTGACAAGTACTATTTCCGCGACATTACCTGGACCGGTAACTCCGTGTACTCAACCGACAACCTCAACGAACTCCTCGCTATCGAAAAGGGTGACATCTATGACGTCGTGACCATGAGGAAGCGCCTGGAAGGCGGCGAGAAGGAGTCCGACTACGGAGTCGGCAAGCTTTACCGTGACAACGGCTACCTCTTCGTCCATGTCTCGCCCGTCGAGCTCAACATCCAGAATGACTCCGTCGACGTCGAGATCCGCATCTCGGAGGGCAAGCCCGCCACCCTCAACAACATCGTCATCAACGGCAACGACCTGACCAACGAAAAGGTCGTCCGCCGCCAGATCTACACCCGTCCGGGATACCTTTTCAGCCAGACCGACTTCGAGCGCTCCGTCCGTGAGATCGCGTCGCTCGGACAGTTCGATCCGGAAGCCATCATGGACCCGAATTCGGGCTATTCCGTGCTCCCCAATCCGCTGAACAACACCGTGGACCTGGTCTACAACGTCACCGAGAAGCCTTCTTCCCAGCTTGAGCTGTCCGGAGGATGGGGCGGACGCACCTTCGTGGCCACGGCCGGCGTCAGCTTCAACAACTTCTCCACGAGGCGCATGTTCGACAAGGGCGCCTGGCGGCCCGTGCCACTCGGCGATGCCCAGAACCTCTCGTTCCGTTTCCAGACCAACGGCCGCTATTACACGGCCCTGTCCACCAGCTTCACGGAGCCCTGGCTGTTCGGCAAGAAGCCCACTTCGCTCAACCTTTCGCTCTACTATACCAAGCAGACGAACTACAATCCTTATTACGCACAGTACTACGGCGGCTACTATGACGCTTCCGGGTCCTACTGGGACAGCATGTTCAACGCCGACAGGAGCTTCGAGGTGTTCGGCTTCTCCGCCTCCCTCGGAAACCGCCTGAAGTGGCCTGACAACTACTTCGTGCTGTACAACGGACTCAGCTGGCAGACCTACCGCCTGACCGACTGGTATTCCGGATACTTCATCTTCGACGACGGTCTCACGCACAACATCAGCTATTCGCTGACCCTCAACAGGACCTCGACCGACCAGCAGATCTATCCCCGCCAGGGTTCCGAGTTCACCCTCTCGCTGCAGCTGACCCCTCCTTTCTCGCTTCTGCGCAAGAAGGACATCAGCCGCCTCGACGCCAACGGCAATCCCACCAGGGTCAATTCCTGGCGTGACATCGATTATGACAATTACACGGCCCAGCAGCGCTACAAGTGGACGGAGTACCACAAGTGGAAGATCTCCGGCGCCACTTACACCAAGCTCATCGACAACCTCGTGCTCATGACGCGCGCTCAGTTCGGATACCTCGGATATTACAACCGCAACTGGGGCTATTCACCTTTCGAGGGCTTCATGGTCGGCGGCGACGGCATGTCGGGCTATTCCACTTACGGTACGGAAGTCGTCTCCCTCCGAGGCTACCAGAACTACTCCCTGACCCCGCAGACGGTCTCGAAGTACAATACATCCAACTACACGTACTCCGGCAATGTCTACGACAAGTTTACGGTCGAGTTGAGGTATCCCGTGATCCTCCAGCCCACCTCCACCATCTTCGCCCTGCTCTTCCTCGAAGGAGGAAACTGCTGGGCTGACATCCACGACTTCAACCCGTTCCAGATCAAGCGTTCCGCCGGTGTCGGCGTGCGCGTGTTCCTCCCCATGATCGGCCTTCTCGGCGTAGACTGGGGATGGGGATTCGACGATTCCCAGTACGGCAACAGTCAGTTCCACTTCGTAATCGGACAACAGTTCTAAAGAATAATTCAAAAATTGTTTGTGATATGAAAAGAATCCTTTTGTTCGCCGCAATGGCATTGATTTCCGCCGCGGCTTTCGCACAGCCGAAGTTCGCGCACGTGAACTTCACCGAGCTTTACCAGCTCATGCCTGAGGCCGACCAGGCCAGGGCCACCCTCAACGCCGCCACCGCGGAGGCTCAAGAGACCTACCAGACCATGATCGACGAGTATCAGAACAAGGCCAACCAGTATCAGCAGAAGGCCTCCACCTGGACCCAGACCATCCGTGAGAGCAAGGAGAAGGAACTCTCCGACATCCAGCAGCGCCTCATGGAGTTCGAGCAGAGCATCCAGCAGGAACTTGCCGCCAAGCAGAACGAGCTGATGGCACCCCTCGTGCAGAAGGCCCAGGATACCGTCAACTCCCTCGCCAAGGCAGGTGGTTACATCTATGTGTTCGACGCCAACTCCATGCTCTACATCGATCCCGCGCAGAGCACTGACCTGACCCCCTCCGCCCGCAAGGCACTTAATATCCCCGAGGGCAGGACCCTCGAGACCCTGCAGGCTGAGCTTCAGGCTGCAGCCCAGGCACAGTAGATAACTGAACTATAAGGGGCGGAACGGTTTGTTCCGCCCTTTTCCAACCACATAATTACATAACCAAATAACCGTAATGCAACACAAGGTAATTGATACTAAAGATGTTGTAATTCGTTTCGCGGGAGATTCAGGTGACGGCATGCAGCTCACCGGGTCTCTCTTTGCCGATATGTCGGCCATCTATGGAAACGAATTGTCCACTTTCCCGGATTATCCTGCGGAGATACGCGCGCCGCACGGCACCGTCTCCGGAGTCTCCGGCTTCCAGGTGCACATCGGAAGCGCGGACGTCAATACTCCGGGAGATTTCTGCGACCTCCTGGTCGCCATGAATCCTGCAGCTCTCAAGGCGAATGCCAAATGGTGCAAGCCGACGGCCATGATCCTCGTCGACAGCGATTCCTTCGACGAGTCGGGAATGAACAAGGCCGGGTTCAAGACGGAGAATCCCTTCGAGGAACTCCACGTCGAGGACAGGACCCTGCTCATCGCCCCCATCACCACCCTCACGGAAGAGAGCCTGAAGGACTCCGGTATGGACGCCAAGGCCATCCACAAGTGCAAGAACATGTTCACGCTCGGAATGGCCTGCTACATCTACAACCGCCCCCTCGAGTACATTTACCAGTATCTCGAGCGCAAGTTCTCCAAGAAACATCCCGAGGTGATAGCCCCCAACAAGAAGGTACTGAACGACGGATTCAACTACGCCGCTAACGTCCAGGCTATCGCCAATACCTATACCGTGGCTCCCGCCAAGCTCAAGAAGGGAACCTACCGCAACATCACCGGCAACCAGGCGACGGCTTGGGGACTGCTCGCCGCTTCGGAGAAGTCGAGCCTGCCGCTCTTCTGCGGCTCCTATCCCATAACGCCTGCTACGGCCATACTGGAGGAGCTCGCCATCCACAAGAGCCTGGGCGCCAAGACCTTGCAGGCTGAGGACGAGATTGCGGGCATCTGCACCGCCATAGGCGCCTCCTTCGCCGGCAACCTCGCCGTCACCACCACTTCCGGCCCCGGCCTTTCGCTCAAGAGTGAGGCCCTCGGACTGGCCGTCATGGCCGAGCTTCCGCTCGTCATAGTCGACGTCCAGCGCGGCGGCCCTTCGACCGGCCTTCCGACCAAGACCGAGCAGACCGACCTCGGCCAGGCGCTCTACGGCCGCAACGGCGAATGCCCGATTCCCATCGTGGCCGCCCATTCGCCCGCCAACTGCTTCGACGCGGCCTTCAACGCCGCCAAGATTGCCCTGGAGCACATGACTCCCGTCATCCTCCTTTCCGAGGGATTCCTTGGGAACGGCTCCGAGCCCTGGCGCATCCCTTCCATGTCCGACTATCCCGAGATCAAGCCGCCTTTCGTGGACGGCGTCCTCTCCGAGGGGGAGAAATACTATCCGTTCCAGCGTGATCCCGAGACGCTCGTGCGCCGCTGGGCCCTTCCGGGCCAGAAAGGCTTCGAGCACCGTGTCGGCGGTCTCGAGAAAACGCATGAGGGCGTGCTCTCGACCGATCCCGCCAACCATGCCATGATGGTGGCCGAGCGTGCCGCCAAGGTGCAGAAGATCGCGGACTTCATCCCCGCCCTCGAGGTTGACGGCCCCGCTTCCGGCAAGCTGCTCGTAGTGGGCTGGGGTGGCACTTACGGCCACATCCTTTCCGCCGTGCACGAGCTGCGCGAGGCCGGCAAGGATGTCTCCTTCGCCCATTTCGACTACATACTCCCGCTGCCGAAGAACACCGAAGAGGTCTTCTCCCGTTTCGAAAAGATCATCGTGTGCGAGCTCAACAGCGGCCAGTTCGTGAATTATCTGCGCGGCAAATTCCCGCAGTTCGATTATCTCCAGTTCAACAAGGTGCAGGGCCAGCCGTTCCTCGTGAACGAGCTCGTCTCCGCCATAAACGAGGCATTGTAAGACTATGGCATATTTGACATTCAAGGATTTCAAGAGTGACCAGGAAGTCCGCTGGTGCCCCGGCTGCGGAGACCACGCGGTGCTGGCCGCCCTCCAGAGGGCCCTCCCGAAAGTTAGCCAGGCCCTCAACTACGAGAAGGACCGCTATGTGGTGGTGTCCGGTATCGGATGCTCCTCGCGTCTTCCTTACTATATGGATACCTATGGCTTCCACAGCATCCACGGCCGCGCTACGGCCATATCCACCGGCATCAAGGTGGCCAACCCGACCCTGACGGTCTGGCAGGCCTGCGGCGACGGCGACGCCCTCGCCATCGGAGGAAACCATTTCATCCATGCCATCAGGCGTAACATCGACATCAACATCATGCTCTTCAACAACCAGATCTACGGTTTGACGAAGGGCCAGTATTCGCCTACTTCCAAGTTCGGTGCAATCACCAAGACCTCGCCTTACGGCACTGTCGAGCATCCTTTCAATCCCGGTTCGCTCGTACTGGGCGCAAAGGGCACGTTCTTCGCCCGCTCCCTGGACGTCGAACTCAAGCTCAACGAGGAGATCATGACGGCCGCCGCCCTGCATGACGGCTGTTCCGTGATGGAGTTCCTGACCAACTGCGTGATCTTCAATGACGGCGCGCACAAGTCGCTGTCCGATCCCGCCGTGCGCGCCGACAACACCATCGTGCTCCGCCAGGGCGAGAAGATGATCTTCGGCAAGAACAAGGACAAGGGCCTCGTCTACGACGGCAAGAAGCTCCGCGTCGTGCGCATCGGCGAAGGCGGCTTCACGGAGGAGGACATCCTCGTCCATGACGCCCACAAGGACAACATCAGCATCCACATGGCCCTCGCGGACATGAAGGGACCGGACTATCCCGTGGCCCTCGGCGTGATCCGAGACGTCAAGGACATCACCTACGACGACGGTGTCCGTGACCAGGTCAAGGACGTGATGGTCAAGTCCAAGATACACTCCATGGACGAGCTGCTGCACAGCGGCTCCACCTGGGAAGTTGAATGACAATACATTAACATAACCGCATTTACACTTATAACCAAGTAATGAAAACATCTGTTATCATGGCCAGGCTCCAGGCCAAGTACCCGGGAGAGAGCGAGTATCTCCAGGCGGTGCAGGAGGTTTTGGAATCCGTCGAGGAAGTTTACAACCAGCATCCCGAATTCGAAGAGGCAAAGATAGTCGAACGCATGGTCGAGCCCGACCGCATCTTCACCTTCCGCGTGACGTGGGTGGACGACAAGGGAGAGGTCCAGACCAATACCGGATACCGCGTGCAGTTCAACAGCGCCATCGGCCCCTACAAGGGAGGTCTGCGCTTCCACAGGGCTGTCACCCCTTCCATGCTCAAGTTCCTCGGTTTCGAGCAGACTTTCAAGAACGCCCTCACAACCCTGCCTATGGGTGGCGCCAAGGGCGGCTCGGACTTCGATCCCAAGGGCAAGTCCAACGATGAGATCATGCGTTTCTGCCAGGCTTTCATGCTTGAACTCTGGAACTGCATAGGTCCCGACCAGGACATCCCCGCAGGCGACGTCGGCGTAGGCGGACGCGAGATTGGCTTCCTTTATGGCATGTACAAGAAGCTCGCCCGCCAGTACAACACCGGTGTCCTGACCGGCAAGGGCGGCACCTGGGGCGGCTCCATCCTCCGTCCGGAGGCCACCGGCTTCGGCGCCCTCTATTTCACCCATCACCTTCTGGAGAAGGCCGGCATCGACATCAAGGGCAAGAAGGTCGCCCTCTCCGGCTTCGGCAACGTCGCCTGGGGCGCCGCCACCAAGGCTACCGAACTCGGCGCCAAGGTCGTCGCGATCTCCGGCCCGGACGGTGTCTGCCACATCCCGGACGGTATCACCAAGGAGATGATCGACTACATGCTCGTCATGCGCGCCTCCAACCGTGACAAGGTCCAGGACATGGCCGACAGGTTCCCTGACAAGGCCCTGTTCACCGCAGGCAAGAAGAGCTGGAGCATCCCCGTGGACATCGCCCTCCCTTGCGCTTTCCAGAACGAGCTTTCCGAAG
>JBGUGW010000133.1:0-16064 GCA_045111695.1 Candidatus Cryptobacteroides sp.
CGCGCCCGTCCGGGATTTCCCCATGATACAGATTCCTGCCATGTACACCGATGCGGCGGACAGGCAGGCGTATGCCACGGAGCATTACTGGGACCGTTTCTTTTCCGGCGCTGCCGGCATGCTGTGCGATTCGCTGACAGTCTGCGGCGTGTCCAAGGACAAGGTCGAGGACAATTTCTCCACTTTCGTCTCCATCCTTGGGAACCAGGATGTCAAGGACGGGCAGAAAGGGATGGAGACGCTGTTCTCCAAGGTTGAGGCGGCGCAGGCCGCCGACTCCATGTCCAATGTCTGGGAGGTCTTTTCCTGGTTTGCCGAGCACTATCTCTACGACCCCAACTCCCCGTTCCGGAACGAGGACCTCTATCTGCCGTATGTCCGCGGGCTCGCGGAGTCTCCGCTCACCGACCCGGCCCAGGCGCCCTCCTACGCGTTCACGGCGCGCATGTGCGCGATGAACGCCATCGGGACGCCGGCGGCCGACTTCCGTTTCACGGACAACGCCGGCCGCTCCCGCCGCCTGTACGACATCCGCGCCGGCCATACCCTGCTCTTCTTCTCCAACCCCGGGTGCGAGGCCTGCAAGGAGATCATCGAGAACCTCAGGTCCATGCCTTTCCTTCCGGAATTGATCTCCGACGGCCGCCTGGCTGTCGTGAACGTCTATATCGACGGGGACATCCAGGCATGGAAGGAGTATCAGTCCTTCTATCCCCGCGAATGGTTCAACGGCTATGACCCCGACATGGTGATCCGCGAGGACCTCCTGTACCATGTCCGCGCCATCCCTTCCCTGTATGTCCTGGACGCGGACAAGCGCGTCATCATGAAAGACGCTCCGGAGGAGCGCGTTTTCGCCTTTTTGGAGTCCATCCGTAGGGATTAACGTTTTTTTTGTTTAAATTTGACATTCGCACGCACCAATGTCGAAATTAAACAGAAAAGACTATGGATATCAAGAAAACAGCCCGTTACTACACGCTTACCAACTCCAAGGGCGCTTGCGTCGTCCTCTCGGAGCTCGGAGCCTGCATCGTCTCCATCTGCGTCCCTGACAGGGACGGCAAGCTCGCCGACGTCGTGCTCGGATATGACTCCCAGGAAGCATACTATCACGACGGCCCGTTCCTGGGCAAGGTTCCCGGACGCTTCGCCAACCGCATCGCCAAGGGAAAGTTCACACTTGACGGCGTGGAGTATACCCTCCCTATCAATAACGGCCCCAACCACCTCCACGGAGGCCCCGAAGGCTTCGCGGAGAGGATCTGGGACAGCCGCATCGTTGGCGATGCCGTGGAGTTCATGTATTTCTCCGAGGACGGCGAGCAGGGCTATCCCGGCAACCTCAAGGTTGTCGCCCACTACGAGTGGAGCGAGGACTGCGAGTTGAAGCTCACTTTCACCGCCGAATGCGACGCCCCGACCGTGGTCAACCTCACCAACCACGTCTATTTCAACATGGACGGAGAGGGCAGCGGCACCATACTCGACCACATGCTCAAGCTCAACTGCTCGGAATATCTTCCGACCGACGACACGCAGATCCCGCTCGGCGACAGCGAGCCCGTGGCCGGCACCCCTATGGACTTCGTCAACGCCAAACCCATCGGCCGCGACATCCGTGCCGACTTCGGTCCCCTCAAGATAGGCAACGGCTATGACCACTGCTGGGTCATCGACGGCGCCGAGCCCGGCCAGCTCCAGGCCGCTGCCAAGCTCTGGTCGGAAAAGAGCGGCCGCCTGGTCGAGATCTTCACCACCCAGCCCGGCATCCAGGTCTATACCGGCAACTGGCTCGCAGGCTGCCCTACGGGCAAGTCCGGCCATGTCTACGGCAACAACTACGGCGTGGCGCTTGAGTGCCAGCACTTCCCTGATTCGCCCAACAAGCCCGAATATCCCAGCACCGTGCTCCGTCCGGGAGAGGTGTACCAGGAGGCCATTATCTTCGCATTCAGGACCGTAGAATGAAACAGTACCTCGACCTGCTGAGGCGTATCCGCAGCGAAGGCGTCATCAAGAAGGACCGCACCGGCGTGGGCACGCAGAGCGTGTTCGGCCACCAGATGCGCTTCGACCTGAGCGAGGGCTTCCCCCTCCTCACCACCAAGAAGGTGCATCTCAAGTCCATCATCTATGAGTTGCTGTGGTTCATCGCCGGCGACACCAACATCAAGTATCTCAAGGACCACGGAGTCTCCATCTGGGACGAGTGGGCCGACGCCAACGGCGACCTGGGGCCGGTCTACGGCCACCAGTGGCGCAGCTGGCCGGCCCCCGACGGCCGTACCATCGACCAGCTTTCGCAGGTTATCGACACGATTAAGAACAATCCAGACTCGCGCCGCATGATCGTCAGCGCCTGGAATCCCGGCGAGGTGGACAGGATGGCCCTGCCGCCCTGCCACTGCCTGTTCCAGTTCTATGTAGCGGATGGGAAACTCTCATGCCAGCTGTACCAGCGCAGCGCTGACACCTTCCTCGGAGTTCCGTTCAACATCGCGTCCTACGCGCTCCTGACGATGATGATCGCCCAGGTCTGCGGTCTGCAGCCGGGCGAGTTCGTCCACACTACGGGCGACACCCACATCTACCTGAACCATTTCGAGCAGGTGGACCTGCAGCTTTCGCGCGAGCCGCGTCCGCTGCCCAGGATGATCCTGAACCCTGAGATAAAGAGCATCTTTGATTTTGATTACGGGGACTTCACGCTGGAGGGGTACGACCCCTGGCCGGCCATCAAAGCCCCGGTAGCAGTATAGTTATGGAGAAATGCTTGATAGTGGCCGTGGCCGACGACTGGGCCATCGGCGTCAAGGGCGGGCTGCCCTGGCACCTGTCCGAGGACCTGAAGTATTTCAAGGAGAAAACCAAGGGGTTCCCCGTGATAATGGGGCGCACCACCTATTTCTCCCTGCCTTTCCGGCCGTTGAAAGGCCGTAAGAACATCGTCCTGAACCTCGGATGGGACCCGATTCCGGACGATGTCATCTGCGTCAACTCCTTCGAGGAGGCCTATGCCGCAGCCGAAGGCGCTGAGAAATGCTTCATCATGGGAGGTGCGTCGGTGTACCGCGCAGCCCTCATGGACATGGACACGCTTTACATCACGCACGTCCACACGACCATCCCCGAGGCGGACGCGTTCTTCCCGGTCATCGACGAGGCCTTCTGGGAGAAGGTCTCCGTATCCGAGACCCACAAGGACGAGGCGACAGGCTACGAGTTCGAGTTCGTCGTGTACAAGAAACTCCAGGAGTAGCACTCCTGCTTGACAGACAGTTAGTTAGTAGTTCAATATGGAGAAGAAGAGAGAAGGCTTCGGCAGCCGGACTGCCGTCATTTTAGCTTTGGCCGGTTCGGCCATAGGCCTCGGTAACCTTTGGCGCTTCCCTTATATGGTGGGCGAGCACGGAGGTGCCGTTTTCGTTTTGATATACATCGTCGCGACCATCCTGTTCTCCCTTCCCATCTTCATCGCGGAGATCGTCATCGGCCGGCGCAGCCACTCCAACGCCCGCGATGCGTTCGTCAAGCTCGCTCCCGGCAAGCCGTTCTGGAAGGCGGTCAGCGTCCTGCCCATCATCATTCCGACCATCATCGCATCCTACTACAGCGTCATCGGAGGCTGGTCCCTCGACTATTTCTTCAAGGCCTGTTCGCTGGAATTCCTGCGGACCGACCCCGGAATGGCGAGCGGCCTCTTCGGAGGGTTCGTGTCCTCGACCTGGATCCCGGTGGTCATGCATCTGGTCTTCCTGGCCATGTCGGCGGCCGTGGTCGCCTTGGGCGTCAAGTCCGGCATCGAGAAGTTCAGCAAGTTCATCCTTCCACTGCTGTTCGTCCTGATAGTGATGATCGCACTGTATTCGATGAGCCTGCCTGGCGCTGGCGAAGGCGTCAAATACCTGTTCAAGCCTGACTTCTCGGAGTTCACTCCCCGCACATTCGCCTATGCGCTCGGGCAGAGTTTCTACTCCCTGTCCCTCGGCATGGGCATCATCATCACCTACGGATCCTACGTCCGCAAGGACGAGAACATCCTCGTATCCAGTGCCGGAACTGCGGTCTCCGACCTGATGTTCGCGCTACTGGCCGGCCTGGCCATCATGCCGGCGGTCTTCGCGGCCGGCATCGAGCCCGGCGCCGGCCCCGGCCTCATTTTCCAGAGCATCCCTTACATCTTCTGCAAGATGGGCCAGGAAGCCCCGCACGTCAGCTCGGCGGCGGCCATCCTGTTCTTCTTCACGGTCATCGTGGCCGCCATGACCTCGTTGATATCCCTGATCGAGGTCGGAACGGCGTTCCTGGTGGAGAAGTTCCGGATGAAGCGCGCCAGGGCCGTGCTGGTCATGTTCCTGGTCTGCGGCCTGGCCGGCGTGCTCTGCTCGCTGTCGTTCGGCCCCCTGTCCGGCATCAAGGTCGCCGGAATGACCATCTTCGACATCTTCGACTGGGTGGCGTCCAACATCCTGCTGCTCATCATGGCTTTCCTGTCAGTCGTATTCGTGGGCTTCGTCATGAAGAAGGAGGATGTCCGGGACGAGTTCACCAACGGCGGGACCAAGCGACGCAATGCCCCGGTCTTCAATGCCGTCTACTTCCTGATCAAGTGGGTGGCCCCGATCGCGGTGCTCCTGATATTCTTCACCAACTTCATCCTGTAGCGCATGGCCAGGGACAGGGGCAGTTTCAACAGCCGCTTCACAGCGATCATGGCCATGGCCGGTTCGGCCATAGGCCTTGGCAACATCTGGCGCTTCCCCTATATGGTGGGCCAGAACGGCGGTGCGGCCTTCATCCTTGTCTACCTGTTCTCCGCGGTGTTCCTCTGCATCCCCATCTTCCTGGCCGAGTCCATCATCGGCAAACGGACGCAGCTCAGCACTTTCGGCGCGATGGAGAAACTCGCGCCAGGCACCCGCTGGAAATGGCTGGGCTTCCTGACGGTGTTCACCCCGCTGATCATCCTGTCGTACTACAGCGTAGTCGGAGGCTGGTCCATCGAGTATTTCCTCAAGTCACTCACCCTGTCGTTCTCCGACCCGGCGGTGAGCATGGAGGAGCATTCCGCCGTGTTCGGCGGTTTCATCTCATCGGCCTGGAAGCCAGTCATTTTCCATACAATCTTCCTGCTGGTCAATGCGATAGTAGTCATTTTCGGCGTGCGGGGAGGCATCGAGCGGTTCACCAAGCTGACGACCCCTGTGCTGTTCATCCTGATCGTGCTGATCATGCTGTACTCGGTGAACCTCCCGGGAGCATCCGCGGGCATCGATTACCTGATTCATCCCGATTTCTCGAAGATCACGGGCTCGGCCCTGCTTTCGGCCATGGGCCAGGCGTTCTTCTCGCTCTCGCTGGGAGTCGGATGCATCCTGACCTACGCGTCGTACCTCAAGACTGACGAAAACCTTCTCGCCACGGGCATATTCACATCGCTGTTCGACCTGCTGTTCGCAATCATCGCCGGCTTCGCCATCATGCCCGCGGTCTTCGCGGCGGGCATCGAGCCGGGAGCCGGCCCAGGACTCATCTTCGAGACCCTCCCGTACATATTCTCCACGATGGGTCTGGATGCCCCCTGGCTGTGCAACATCGTGGCCATCCTGTTCTTCCTGACCATCCTTTTCGCGGCCCTCACCTCGTCCATCTCCATGCTAGAGGTCGGCGTGGCCTATCTTGTGGACCAGAAGAAGATGTCTCGCGCCAAGGCCACAGCCATCCTCTTCGCCGGGTGCTGGGTGCTCGGCGTGCTCTGCTCGCTGTCGTTCGGTCCGCTTAAGGACCTCCACATCTTCGGCATGAGCATCTTCGACGCATGCGACCACCTGACTTCCGACTTCCTAATGACCTTCGGCAGCCTGCTGTTCGTGTTCTTCGTCGGCTGGAAGATGAAGAAGGCGGATGTGCGCGACGAGTTCACGAACGGGGGATCGCAGCGTTTCAACGGCCGGGTTTTCGGGATTGTATACTTCTTCATCAGGTATGTTGCGCCTGCGGCGATAATCGCCATTTTCGTCTCCAACCTTTTGATGTAGGAGTTTTTTCCTTACCTTTGCACGGTTTTAAAAAATATGATAATGAAGAAATTGCTTTTCATTGCGGCTGCCGTCATCATCGCAGCCGTGTCATGCAACAACGGTCCCAAGACCAACGCCGAGAAGATGGCCGCCTTTGAGGCCGAAATGCAGAAGATCATGGACGAATACGATCAGGCCGAGGATCCTGACGCCATAGAGGAAGCCACGATACAGAAGATCGTGGACCTGGGCCTCGCCACCATGAAGAAATACCCCGCTGACACCGTAGCCCTCGAGGCCCTTCAGGCATGCTACTATTATGCCGATCCCGAAGATCTCAAGGACGCTATCGCCGGGCTCAGTGACCAGTTCAAGGAGGAGCCTTTCGTAAAGATGGTCTCCGAAAGCCTCGACACCAAGATCGCGACCAAGGCCGGCCAGCCCTTCGTGGACTTCACCGTGGAGCATGTCCTCGACGAGAATCCAGACGGAACCCTCGTCACCGAGCAGCGCAAGCTCTCCGACTTTGTCGGCAAGGGCAAGTACATCCTCGTGGACTTCTGGTCTCCCTGGTGTCCTCCCTGCAAGGCTGAGCTCCCGAACATCGTCAACGTCTACAACAAGTACCACGGCGACAATTTCGACATCCTCAGCGTCGCTGTCTGGGAGGAGAGCCGCGGCATGAACTGGAAGGACACCAGGGACACCGCTGCCGTCTACGGCATCACCTGGAACCAGATGAACAACGGCCACCAGGAGCCTGCCGCCCTCTACGGCATCGAAGGCATCCCGCACGTGATCCTGTTCGGTCCTGACGGCACCATCGTCAAGCGCGAGCTCCGCGGCAAGGCCCTCGAGGAAGCCGTCGCGGCCATCGCACAGTAGTGGACGTCAGAGAGAAAATAGACCTTTTACCGCATTCCCCCGGAGTTTACCGTTACTACAACTCCGAGGGAACGGTCATTTATGTCGGCAAGGCCAAGGACCTGTTCAAGCGGGTCCACCAGTATTTCGTGCCGCCGGAGCGGCTCAATACCAAGACCCGCATCCTGGTCTCGAAGATCGCCGACGTACAGTACTCGGTGGTGGATACCGAGGCTGACGCCCTGCTGCTTGAGTACAACCTCATCAAGCAGTACAAGCCCAAGTACAACATCCTTCTCAAGGACTCAAAGACCTATCCGTGGATCTGCGTCACTTCGGAGCCGTATCCGCGGGTGTTCCTGACGAGGCGGGTCGTACAGAACGGGTCCAGGTATTTCGGTCCGTACAGTTCGGCCACCTATGCGCACAACCTGCTGGATTTCTTCAGTGCCAATTATCCGCTGCGCTCGTGCAAACACAAGATCGACTCCGAATCGATCCTTCGTAAGAAAGTCCGGCCGTGCCTGGATTTCCATATCGGTAGATGCCGGGGATGCTGCGCCGGAGCCGTGTCCATCGAGGAGTACGGAGGCTGGATCGACGAGATAACCGCCCTGCTGAAGGGCGGCGTGGGCGACATCCTGCGCCGCTACCGCGAGCGGATGTCGCAGGCCGCCGAAGCCCTCGACTTCGAGACGGCGCAGGAGTTCAAGGACAGGATCGCTTCGCTCGAGAAGCATTACGCGCGCTCCATCATTTCCGCGGCGCGTGATACTGACGCCGACGTGTTTTCGCTCGTTTTCGAAGGCGCCGAGGCGTTCGGCAACTTCCTCCGCATACGCTCCGGGGCGGTCGTACAGTCGCTCAACCTCGGTTTCAAGATGAACATCGAGGAGGAGCAGGCGTCGGTCCTCAGCTCTTTCCTCGCCGAGATCGAGTCCAAGTTCGGCGAGCTGTCCAAGGAGGTGATCGTACCGTTCCTGCCCGACGTGGAGATACCCGGCGTGGAGTTCCGCATCCCGGTCAAGGGGGACAAGCTGGCGCTGCTCACGCTGAGTCTCAAGAACGCCAAGGAGTTCCAGTTCAACGCCATGAAGCAGCGCGAGCACACCGATCCGGACGCGTTCCGCGCTGCAGTGGTGGAAGAAATTCGCAAGGCCCTCGGCATGGAAGTGGCGCCCGACCACATTGAATGCTTCGACAACTCCAACATCCAGGGCACGAACCCGGTGGCGTCTTGCGTGGTGTTCCGTGGCGGCGTCCCGTCCAAGAAGGATTACAGGAAATTCAAGATCAAGACGGTTGTCGGGGCGAACGACTTCGCTTCGATGAAGGAGGTAGTGAACCGGAGGTATTCGCGCATGCTGGCGGAGGCCCCGGACGACCTGCCGCAGCTGGTGGTGATCGACGGTGGCAAGGGCCAGCTCGGCCAGGCCTGGGAGGCCCTGTGCGAGCTGGGCATCCAGGACCGCGTCACGGTCGTGGGCCTGGCCAAGCGCCTGGAGGAGGTCATCAGGGTAGGGGATCCCTATCCGCTCTTCCTTGACCGCAACTCCCAGGCGTTCAGGGTGATAACCCATATACGCGACGAAGCGCACCGCTTCGGCATCACTTTCCACCGGGACCTGCGCAGCAAGGCCCAGGTGCATTCCGCCCTGCGGGACATCCCCGGCGTGGGCGAAAAGACAGAACAGAGGCTGCTGATGCATTTCGGCAGCGTGGCGCGCATAGCGGCGGCGCCGCCGGACGACCTCGCGAAGCTGGTCGGTCCGGCCCTGGCCGCCCGCATCCGCGCCGCCTTGACCACAGATGAAGATGGAAGAGAGATTCAATAAATGGTTCAACGCGTTCATCCTGATAGGGATGACGGTTGCGATCGTGCTGACCACGATCTTGAAATTCGGAGCGGCAGAGAGCGGCCGCATCGGTCTGCTCATCGCCGCCTTCGGCTCGCTGATGGGCATCCTCAGCGTGGTTTGCTCCGCCAACGGCCGCATACTCACTTTCCTTTTCGGCCTGCTCGACGTGGCTATCTATGCCGTCATGTGCTTCGTTACCTGGAGGCGTGGAGGTGCCGGACTCGGCAACGCCATCATCAACGGCCTCTACTTCGTGCCCATGCAATTCGTCGGCTTCGCCCAATGGAAGAAGCGTGGCGCCGAGGCCCACAAGCAGGTCAAGGCGAGGCGCCTTTCGGGAAAGCAGTGGAAGCTCTATACCGGTCTGTTCATAGCCGGCACCATCGTGGTTTATGCCATCCTGTGTGCTTTCGACAAGGAAGCTGCTGGCAAATTCCTCCGTGTGGCGATCCTGATGGACGCTGTCAGCATGGTCTGCAAC
This sequence comes from Candidatus Cryptobacteroides sp., assembly GCA_045111695.1. Lineage (GTDB taxonomy): Bacteria > Bacteroidota > Bacteroidia > Bacteroidales > UBA932 > Cryptobacteroides. The sequence goes on from JBGUGW010000133.1 coordinate 9,228, forward strand.
ATCCTCGGCCAGTACTTGCTCTCCACGGCATATATGGAGCAGTGGGTGTTTTGGATACTGGTGAACATAGCATCAGTAACGATGTGGAGCGTATCCCTCTCGAAAGGCGGAGACTCCTATTCGCTCATATATCTGGTCAAATACTCCTTCTACCTGCTCAATTCCCTCAACGGCCTGCGCATCTGGATGGCGCTAAGCCGCCCGAAACAGGCGGACACCGAACATGCGGTATCTTAGATGATTTATGAAAATGCGTTAAAATGCTTATAATTGCTATTGCAAACCATAAGTATTGATAACACTTTTCACTATGGACCCGGCTATCGGCGTGTCGATGTCCGTCGTCCTTATCCTTGTCTGGGCCGTATATGCTGTCCTGAAGCACAGGCGTAAGGCAATATCCAAAACCACATAACACAAAACATTATGTTTTTCCAAGTTTACGGGCCTCATGCCCTTGCCCAGTGGGGGATGCTGATAGTCGTTCTCCTTGGCCTAATCCTTTTAAATGAATTCGCCCGCCGTACCAAGACCGGAGGAGCGATCATGTTCTTTGTGGTACCTGTTGCACTGACCGTGTATTTCATTGCGATAGCCATCGGTGCTGCCACCGGGGCCGAATGGGCGCTGAAGAACCAGACGCACCTGTACATGAACGGCTGGTTCCACTATGCCAAGCTCTATGCGGCCCTGACTGGGTGCATCGGCTTCATGATGATCAAGTACAAATGGGGCATCGGCGCCAAGCACTGGTTCAAACCGTTCCCGTTCATCATCGTGGCCATCAACATCCTCATCGCCGTCGCTTCCGACTTCGAGTCTGCCATCAACGGCTGGAACAAGTGGTGGCTCTCCAGCGAGGGCGTGTGGCTCTACGGAGGATGGCATAACGTGATGAACGGCGTCGCCGGTATCCTCAACATCTTCTGTATGACGGCATGGTGGAGCGTTTACGCTTCCAAGGATAAGAAAGATATGATCTGGGCGGACATGACCTGGGTATACATCGTCATCTACGATATCTGGAACTTTGCGTACACCTACAACTGCCTGCCCACGCACAGTTGGTATTGCGGCATCGCCCTCCTTCTCGCCCCGACCATCGCTGCGCTTTGCTGGAACCGTGGAGGCTGGATCCAGAACCGCGCCAACACCCTGGCCATCTGGTGCATGTTCGCACAGGTGTTCCCCCTGTTCCAGGAGACCTTCAAGGACGGCCGTCAGTGGTTCGACTGGGCAGTCCTGCCCGTGCAGTATCCCAATGGCGTGGAGACCATCAAGCAAGTCTACGCGGCCGCCGGAGGTGATGCGGCTGCCGTAGGCACGACCGTCGACTCCGTAGCCGCCAATCCTACGATGATGACGGTCATAAGCGCCCTCGCGCTTATCACCAACATCATTGCACTCTGCTACATCATCAGCGTCTCCAGGAAGCGCCACATCAATCCTTACAAGGAGGACGTCTTCGTCGATCAGAAGTACTACAAGGACGCCATGGCGCGCGCCGACGTGGACTGATTTCCATATCGGTACGATAGTTGCAAGACTCGTACTGCCGGCCGTCTGAAACGGGCGGCCGGCATTGTATAGGATTTGGCAAAAAGGCCGCAAGTTTGGAGAATTGAAAAATAATTCGTTACTTTGCGGAACATTGCAAAGAAGTGTATTTTTAAAACATAAACTAAATCTTTGAAATTATGCAGTACGAGGAAATCGTAAAAAAGGTTAAGGAGATCATCGTCGACAAGCTCGGCGTCGAAGCTTCGGAGGTCACTGAGACCGCGAACTTCACCAATGATCTCGGTGCTGACTCTCTCGATACCGTAGAGCTTCTCATGGAGTTCGAAAGGGTGTTCGGCATTAAGATTCCGGATGAGGAAACCAGCGCTATCGCTACTGTACAGGACGCCATTGACAAAGTCAAGGAGAAACTTGGTGAGTAGTCGAATCACAGCGTAAACACAAAGAGGATGACCATAACGGTCATCCTCATTTTTTTTGTCCTTGCGCGAAGCGCCCTATTCCTTCGGGAGCGCGTAGATCACGCGCAGCGTGGGAACCCGTCCGTCAGGGGACTCCGGGCCGTTCAGTACGGCGTCGAAGTAGCGGTCCTTGTCCATCTCGATCTTGGACCTGCGGGTGGAGCTCGACGATGACGAGTTGTACATGGAGGCGAGCAGGGCCATGCTGTAGTAGTTGGACATGCCGTATCCGTATCCATATCCGCCATAACCGCCGTATCCATACCCACCGTATCCGCCGTAACCGCCATAGCCATATCCTCCATATCCGCCGTAACCGCCGTAGCCATAGAGCTGGTTGAGGTACATCATCTGCTGCATCTGGTACAGGTAGTCACTCATCTGTGCGGAATTGTCAATCTCCGACATGAAGTACTCGGTGCTCATAAGGAGCGTCCAGATGTCGTAGTTGGAGAGGTTGACTCCATCCTTGGCGGCAAGGAGCTTCTGGATGTGGTAGGTGATGTCCGGGGCGTACTGCAGCAGCGAGCGGTTGAGCTTGCCGGGGTCCTCGCTGGAGGAGGATACGTCGGTCAGGCTGGCGAAAGACACACCCTCGCTGTAGCTGAGGCGGCAGGTCGGGCTGAGGTAGTCCGGATACTTGTACATCTCAGTATAATCCTCCGGGAATTCGAAAGGAAGCACCAGCGACGCGCGGGTGACTATGGCAAGCGAGGGGTCTCCGTGCTTGGAGATGTCCTCGCGGAGCTTTTCAAGCATCTCCCTTGCAGAGAATACCGCCTTGAGGCCCGCGCCGCCTTCGATGTGGATCTTGTCGGTGGCGAAGCCCTCCACTTCGCGCGATTCGTGCGAGGTGGTGTTGAAGCAGTACTGCGGGAAGGTATAATAGTCCGGATAATCGGCGTTGCTCTTGGCCTGGACCAGCTTGTCAAGGTCAAGGAAGTCATTGGGGCTGAAATAGAACAGGAACGAGGTGTCCTTGCGGACGCCGTCGTACTCGCCCGTGAACGCCAGCTCGGCGAAATCCTTGGTGATGTATCCGTATGACGTGTTCACGCCCAGCTGGAGGTTGAACATGTTGATGCGTCCGCCCATGCCTTCCGGCTCGTCGGTATCGATGTATATGCCGGGGAACTTGGCAAGGTACCGGTCCATCTCCTTGAGGTCATCGAGCGTGATCTGCATGTATTTCTCTCCGAACTCGCGGCTGAAGTGGAACGTGAGCGAATCCTTGCCGTTATATACCGGAATGCCGTCAGTGATCCTGCCGGGCTTGTGCTCGATGGGGGTGTTGAGGTCCACGATGGTGAAATCCATCGGCTTTGCGAGCTCGTATACGTTGATGTTCTGGATGATGTCCTTCTCCTTGGTGTCGGCGACGCTGAAAGTGTCCCTGGCGGCAGAGAAGCGGAAGTAGCGCAGCTTGGGGTTGCGGCCGAAGTCAAGGGTGTCGGCGATGGGAACGAGTGAGAGCGCGCAACCGCGCGTGGTAAGCCCGAACTCGGGGTCTCGGATGGCGCCGATGGTCATGCGGGTGTTGGAATAGCCGGAAAGGCTGTCCAGCACCTTCATGCTGATCTCGGTCAGCGGGAATTCGAGGGAGTAGACGTCATAGAGCTGCGATAGCGGTACGAGGTTGGACCCGAGGGAATTGTCCCGTGTCACGCAGGATTGTGCACCATATATGACGAGGACCGAGGCGAGCAGGCCGCCGGCCCGTTTCAAGAGCCTTGCAATCATTTCTTACAACTGATCATAAAAACTGTTGTACTCGTCGACGTAGGTACCGTCCGCAAGCGACTGCGCATTGAAAGGAAGAATCGGGAGACCCTTTTCCTTGCAGCAGTCCACGAGCTCCGGCCTGACGTCGGAGGACGCGAGGATGACCCCGTCCGAGTACTGTACCGCTGTTTTCGCAAGATTTATGCCATCGGGATGCTCCAGGAGCGGGACGTCGGCGGCCGTGAGGCTTCCGAACAGAATGGTCTTCTGGAAATTGTCCCCGAGGGAGTCGTCCGTGACGTCGTCGAAGAGGGACAGCACGACCTTGCTTCCGGCGAAGATGGGATCGTCCTTGTAGGCCTTCTTCAGGTAGAGGGGGAGTACATGCGAAATCCAGCCCTGGCAATGGATGACGTCCGGGGCCCAGCGGAGCTTCTTGACCGTCTCGAGGACGCCGCGCGCGAAGAAGATGGCGCGTTCGCCATTGTCCGCGAAGAAGTGTCCCTCGTCGTCGAAGAAGGTCTGCTTGCGGCGGAAATAATCTTCATTGTCGATAAAATATACCTGGAGCCTGGCGGCCGAGATGGATGCCACCTTGATGATGAGGGGGCGGTCGACGTCACTGATTATGATGTTCATCCCGGAGAGGCGGATGACTTCGTGCAACTGGTTCTTGCGCTCGTTGATGCAGCCGTAGCGGGGCATGAACGAACGGATCTCCTTCTTCTTCTCCTGGATACCCTGTGGAAGATGGCGGCCAATGGATGCTATTTCCGATTCCGGAAGGTACGGGGACATTTCGGAATTGACGAACAGTACTCTTTTTACGGACTCTTCCATTTCGCTTACTTAAAACAATATACAAATACAAAGGTAAGATTTTTTTTTCATATTTCGATATTTCACTATCTTTGAGTTTTGATTGCACTATAGGTCTATGTCCAAAGCGGAGAACAGAATGATGCGCAGGCGCCTTCGCAGCGCCTATCTTTCCACGGTGCTCAGCATCAGTCTCGTGCTGTTGCTGGTGGGCGTGGCGAGCCTCCTGCTTGTCAACGCGCGCGGCGTCTCGGACTATTTCAAGGAGCATATGCAGATATCCGTGCTGATGAAGCCGGACATCAGCGACGCGCAGACCCTCGAGTACCAGGTCGAGCTTGATTCGATGGCGTTCGTTCTCTCAACGGAGTTCATTTCCAAGGCCCAGGGCACCCGCGAGATGGAGCAGATGCTGGGCGAGGGTTTCCTCGACATCTTCGAGGCCTCGCCGATCCCGGCGTCCGTCAACGTCCGGCTGAAAGCCGGGTACGTGTCACCGGACAGCCTCGACCTCGTCAAGGCCGCGATCATGGAATCGCCCCTCGTGGACGAGGTCTCGTACCAGCAGTCCCTGATCGAGGCGCTCAACTCCAACATCCGGAAGATCTCCGCGGTGCTCGGAGTCCTCATCGTGCTGCTGCTCTTCATCTCCTTCGTGCTGATAAACAATACCGTCCGTCTGAACGTCTTCGCGCGCCGCTTCACCATCCATACGATGAAACTCGTCGGCGCCACGCGCTCGTTCATACGGGGGCCTTTCCTCGTGCAGGCGGTGTTCCAGGGACTTTTCTCGGCTTTCATCGCTATTCTCCTGCTGATCGGGCTGCTGTTCTTCGTGCGCAGCGAGTTCGCCCAGCTTTTCGAGATATTCTCGCTCAAGCTTTTGCTGATGGTGATGGGCATCGTGCTGGTCAGCGGCGTGCTCATCTGCCTGGTCAGCACCTATTTCGTCGTAAACAAACTTGTCGCTTCCGGCAAGGATGAATTATATTATTGATGATGGAAGACAATCCTAAGATGGCCATTACCCGCAAGGGTCTGACACAGCTCATCATAGGCCTGCTGGTGATGGTCGCAGGCTATATCCTCCTGATGGGAGGAGGGGTCAAGGATCCCCAGGTGTTCAACTATGACATGTTCGACTTCAGGCGTCTCGTCGTCGCTCCGCTGGTGATCGTCGCCGGCGTCGTGATCGAGATCCTGGCGATAATGGGCGTCATCAAGGGACGCAAGGACAAGGAGTAGGCCATGGACTGGTTGCAGGCTCTCATCCTCGGGCTGGTACAGGGACTCACGGAGTTCCTGCCGGTCAGCAGCAGCGGCCACCTCGCCATAGGCCGCGAAATCCTCGGCGTCGAAGCGGCGGAGGATCTCGTCTTCGAGATCACCGTCCACGTAGCCACCGTCCTCGCCACTATCATCGTGTTCCGCAAGCAGATCTGGAAGCTGCTCTGCGGGCTTTTCAAGTTCAAATACAACGACGAAACCGACTATATCCTCAAGATCTGCGTGTCGATGATCCCAGTGTTCATCGTGGGCATGTTTTTCAAGGACAAGGTCGAATCGCTGTTCTCCTCGCTTCTCGTAGTTGGTCTCGCCCTCATCGTGACGGCCATGCTGCTGCTCTTCTCCGACATCTACGGAGGCCGCGGCAAGGTCGCTGCACGCCAGTACCGCAACGGCATCGGCTGGTGGCAGGCCTTGACGGTCGGTATCGGCCAGGCATTTGCCGTGATTCCCGGCCTTTCCCGTTCTGGAACGACCATCAGCACCGGCCTGTTGTGCGGGATGAAGCGCTCCGATGTCGCGCAGTTCTCGTTCCTCATGGTGCTCGTGCCCATCCTCGGCGAGGCTTTCCTCGACCTGGTGGGCGGCGATGTGGCATCATCCTCCGTCGGGACGCTGCCGCTCCTGGTCGGCTTCCTCGCCGCGTTCGTCTCGGGCCTCTTCGCCTGCAAGGTGATGATTGCGCTTGTCAAGAAGGCGAAGCTGCGCTGGTTCGCGCTCTACTGCGCCCTCGTCGGCCTTGCCGTCATCATCTACACCATGCTGTAGCGGATGGCGGAGCGCAAGGGGGTATACTTCGTTTCCGACGTACATCTCGGGCTTGAGGTCAAGGACCCGGCGGACCGCGAGGCGCGCTTCGTGTCCTTCCTGCAAAGCATTCCGAAGGACACTGCGCAGGCGCTCTATCTGCTCGGCGACATCTGGGATTTCTGGTACGAATACCGCGACGTGGTGCCCCGCGTCGGCGCCCGCGTCGTCGCGGCGCTGATCGCGCTGATGGTCGATGGCGTGGACGTGTGGTTCTGTC
>JBGUGW010000134.1:0-3962 GCA_045111695.1 Candidatus Cryptobacteroides sp.
CCTCTTCCAGAAGATCGGGGACAACGAAACGTCGATGAAGATCATCCGCGCCTACGACTCATGCGAGTATGCAGTGGCCAACCTCAACAGCCATATCGCCACCCGCAACGAAATGGTTGATAAATCCATCAACGAGTCCAACGTGCGGAGATTGGCAGGAAACGGCGTCATAGACATCAAGGAATACATCAAGACCGGCTACGGCCAGTATGTCATACGCTGGCTGAGCAGCCAGGTAGGACCCGAATACTATGCCGACGTGAGCGACCTCGATGCTGCCATTACCGCCATTGACAAATACCTCAGCGGCAAGCCTAAACGCAGATAATCCTCCTGATAATTATTCATAACTCATAACAGCCATGAAAAAAACACCATCAAAAGTCGTCATCATCCCCCAGACGCCTACCGGCAGCAAGGGATCCCAGGGGCAGTCAGAGCCGCCCGTAGGCCAGACCAATTCCGGAACCCCTGAGGAAGAGAATGAAAAGCCGGAAGAGGCCGAGCCCACCAAAGCTCCTGCCAAATAGCCTTTCACCCAAAGGCCTTCGATAAAAAAGCACAGGTATTGTCCTGTGCTTTTTTTTGCGCGTATGGTGTCAGTTGGAAATGGTAAGGTCCTTGACGCTGTCCTTGTACTTCCTGGAGATGGGGAGCTGGGTGTCGCCGATATAGAGGATGTCGACGTCTATGCCGGTCACCGCCTTCCTATTGACGAGGTATGAGCGGTGAATGCGTATGAAGTAGGGCTCAAGGATGGCTTCCCATTGGGAGATGGGGGTCTTGTTCTTGAAGCGCCGTTCCCCGGTCGCAACGACGGTGGTCACGGAATCATTGGACTCCACGTAGAGGATCTCGTCGAGCTGCAGGCTCACCGGCTTCCTCCCCGAAATGAACCTGATCGGGCCCGGCTCCTCAGGCCGCTTCCTATCCAGCCAGGACTCGAAGAAATAAGCGCCTGCCGCGAGCGCCGTCAGGATCAGTGCGATGAAGACGGGATTGGTGAGGGGCTGCGGGATCTCCTCCATGTTCAGGAACCTGCCGTTCTGGCCTTCCCTGAAGGTGAGGATGTAGAAATGGGCTACAAGGAAGAGCAAGATTTCCGCCAACAAGATTCCAAGGATGATGAAAACCGCATCCCTGATTCCGGACCTCCTGTCCTTGAAATTAACTTTCGGGAAAAAGAACTTGGCCGCCAGGGCTCCAGGAAGGAACATCGATCCGACGAACAGCGCTTCAGGAAACTTGTAGTCAAAGCTGGAGAGGATGATCGCCACCAGGAGGGTGGAGACTATCCAATACGATATGACCAGCAACCGTTTCATCGCTGCACAAAAATAGCATAAAAATCGTTCCCCTGCCACCTCCGGAGCGTGAAAATAGGGTTTTAGCATCCCTTCGTGGGGTTTCAGTTTGGAGGAAAGACGGACCTCTGCTACCTTTGCTGCAGAAAGTCTAACCCATTAAAACAATAGTCGTATGTTCAAACTGTTTATGCAAGGAGGAGCCGGATTCATGACCATCCTCACCATTCTTCTGGTCGGCATTTTCTTCGCTGCATGGAAAGCTCCCCGCTGGGTCAAGGAGATAGGCAACTTCGCCCTGGTGTTCGGATTCCTGACATACCTTATCGGCCTTTTCCAGATGTTTAACGCGTTTCAGCAGGTTGCAGATGGTCTGGGAGATAATGTCAGCGGTCTTTTCGACCTGATTTCCCCCAACGTTTTCTTCGGCGGGATGAAAATCGGCCTGATCCCCGTCTTCTACGGAGTGATCATCTACCTCATCTCCCTCGTTGTCAGGGTCATCCTCAAACCCCGCCTCTAAACCCGCCCCTACCCGCACAAAAAAAGGAGACAAGCTCTTGCGAACTTGTCTCCTTGTGCGGTAGGTGAGAGTCGAACTCACACACCCCAACGGGCACTACCCCCTCAAAGTAGCGTGTCTACCATTTCACCACTACCGCATGGTTTGGGACTGCAAATATACGGCGAATTCTTGAAAACGCAAATTTTTTATTGAAAACTTCAGTCGCCGATGACGGACTGGAGATATGCGCATTTGTCGGGATTGCCGAGGGTCTTGCCCTTGTCGCAGGAAAGCTTGATGCAGTCGTGCCACTCGCGGAGCTCGGTGATGCGGCCTCGGGTGAGCTTGACGACGATGTTCATCGGCTTGCAGTTCACGACGTCACAGGTCAGGAAGGTACCTACACCGTAGGAGTCCTGGACGCGGCCCGCGCAGTACTTGTGGATCTCGATGGCGCGTTCGATGTTCAGGCCGTTGGAGTACACCACCTGCTTGGTGGCCGGGTCGATGCCGAGGGACTTATACTTGGCGATAATCTTCTCGGTCTGCTCCTCCTCGTTGCCGCTGTCCACACGGAGGCCCTTGTACATCATGGCCATACGCTTGGAGAGGTTGGAGAAGAACACCTTGTCGCCGAAGCAATCGTACAGGTAGATACCGTTGTCACCGTCATAGACGTCGCTGAACTTCCTCATTACATTGAAGTTGCACTCGAAGACGCCGCTGACGTTCTCCTCGAAGGAGATGAGCTGGTGCGACATGGTACCGAGGCACTTGGTGCCGTATTTCATGGCAAGCCAGACATTGCTCGTGCCGGTGAAGATGCCGGGCCACTTCTGCGACTCGTAGACCTCCTTCATGGTGCGGACAACCATCTCCTGGTGGTCGAAGCTCAGGCGGCGGCGCGTGCCCATGTCGCCGAAGGTCAGGCCGTTGGAAAAGATCTGCACGGCCTTGTCCCACGCCCTGCGGGCCTCGAGTTCGGGATCGTAGGTCTCAAGGTCACCCTGGAGGATGTGCATGAGCTCGGAGATGGACGAAAGTATGGGCATCTCCCACATGATGGTGGAGAACCACTTGCCGCGGACCTTGATGTCCAGATGTCCCTCCTCGTCCTGGGAGATGTGGACCTCCTTGGGATTGAAGCGGTAACCCTTGAGGAAAGTGAAATACCACAGAGGCAGGAAGTAGCAACTGTCGCGCATGTAGTCCGCCTCCTCCTGGGTGCATACCACGTCCCTCATGCCGTCGATCTGCTCCTGCAGGAGCGCGGCGAAGCCCTTGGGATATACTGTATGGTTGCGGTCGAAGAACGAATACTCGACTTCGGCGCGGGGATATCTCATGAGGATGTAATACTGACAGGTGAAGGTATATAGGTCATTGTCAGTGAAGTGCGTTACGATCTGTCTCATTGGTTATTTGCTTGATTTGCACTTGCAAATATAGAAAAAATCAGTAACTTTGCATCCACTTTCCTCGGGTAGGAAAGGCTTAAGTACAAACTTTAAACAAAACAGATTCACAATGGCTGTTAAGATTCGTTTACAGCGCCACGGTAAGAAGAATTTCGCATTCTTCCACATTGTAGTGGCAGATTCCCGCGCACCGCGTGACGGTCGCTTCATCGAGCAGCTCGGATCGTACAATCCGAACACCAATCCCGCTACCATCGTCCTCAACGCAGAGAGGGCTCTGGCCTGGCTGAACGTAGGCGCTCAGCCTACCCTCACCGCCCGCCGTATCCTCTCCTACGAGGGTGTTCTCCTCCGCCATCACCTCGCAGGTGGTGTCGCCAAGGGTGCTCTCACCCAGGAGCAGGCCGACAAGAAATATGTCGACTGGAAGGCCCAGAGGGATGCCAAGATCGCTGCCAAGAAGCAGGGTCTCACCAAGGAGGCTGCCGCCAAGGCCAAGGCCGCGGTGGAAGCTGAAGCAAAGGTGAACCAGGAGCGTGCCGAGGCCATCGCCAAGAAGAAGGCTGAGGCTGAGGCTGCTGCCGCAGCAAAGGCTGCCGAAGAGGCTGCCGCCGCCGCTGCAGAGACCGCTGAGACCGCTGAGGAAGCCGCCGAGGCTTAATCCCATGTCCGAGGCTCCATCTGACCGTCTCGTCCAGATCGCCAAGGTACTGAAGTCCCATGGCACGGATGGCG
>JBGUGW010000135.1:0-4324 GCA_045111695.1 Candidatus Cryptobacteroides sp.
TCCGAGTATTTCCTGGGCTCCGTCACCTCCTATGCCCCGTCGGTCAAGAACCGCGTGCTCGGAGTGCCTATGGAGACCATAGAAAGCTTCGGAATTGTCAGCAGCGAGGTGGCCGCCGCGATGGCGGAAGGAGTCCGGAAGTTGACGGGCAGCACGTATGCCGTCGCCACTACAGGATGGGCCGACGCATACGGTGACGAACACGAACCGGCAGGTACGGTATGGGTCGGAATCGCCGGTCCAGAGGGTACGAAGACCGCAAGATTCAACTATCGCAACGACCGCAACCGCAATATCGAGCGTTTTTCAGCTTCTGCACTCAACGAATTGAGAAAAATGATAGTGTCAGACTTAAAAGCCTGACACTAAAGCGAAGAAACAAAAAAGTTCAAATATATAACATTTTTGTTAAACCCCTGAAGCGAGCTTTTCGACCGCTTCCAGGACCCGCAAGAAGTTCTTTCCCGCCACTTTTTCGATGTCGTTTTGTGAATAGCCGCGACGCTTCATCTCTTCCCACAGAACCGGCAGTTTCGAGACATTTTCCAGCCCCATCGGGGCCACGGTGATACCGTCATAATCGGTACCTACTCCGACATGGTCGATGCCCATGACTTGAACCGCATGGTCGATATGGTCAACGACATCCTTGTAGGATGGACGCTCCATGGCTTCCAGCTCGCGCTGGACTTCCACCCATGCGGCGACCTTCTCCGGATTGCGGGGATCCGCGATGAATTCGGCCTCGATCCGGTCGGCCCGGTCGCCCAGGCCGGATTCCACCATGTCCTTGTCGAAATCGTCACGCAGGAAAGACGGACAGAAATTGATCTGCACTACCCCGCCCTTGTCAGCAATGGCCTTTAGCAGTTCGTCGGTAAGGTTGCGCCTGTGCGAAGCAAGAGCCTTGCAGCACGAATGTGTGGAGACAATAGGTGCGCTCGAGAACGCCAGGCAATCACGCACCGTATCATCAGAGCAATGCGCGATGTCGATGAGCATGCCGAGACGGTTCATTTCCTTCACCACTTCCCTGCCGAAAGGGCTCAGGCCACCCCACCGATGCTGCCCAGCACAGGAGTCGCAGATCTCATTGTCGGCATTGTGGGCGAGCGTCATGCACGTCACGCCCATCCTGTAGAACATGCGGAGCATAGGGAGAGACCGCTGGACGGGTGCGCCGTTCTCCATGCTTATCAGTATGGAAGTCAGCCCCTTAGCCTTGTTCTCGCGGACCTCGGCCGCGCTGAAAGCGAACTCAACCTCGCCCTCGGAGCCATCCAACTGGTCGTACAGGTAGGACAGCATATCCAGCGTGTAACGCGTCGCTTCGTCCGGAGCAAGCCCCGGCGGGCAGTACAAGGCAAAAACGGAGGCGTCGACTTTCCCCGCCCTGAGCTTCGGAAAGTCGACGTGTCCCCATGGATTATCCTTCGAATAGTCGCGCGCGCGCATCATCTGTGAAGGCGCGTCACAGTGCGAATCGAGTACAAGCATCAGTATTAGCGCCTTACGTTGGCGTAACGCTGGAGCGTGGAGGACTTGACATTGATGATGTCGATGACCGGATCGCCGTCAAAAACGAGGGTGGAATTGCCGGTCAGGTCGACATGGACGGTCTCGGTAGCGGCCTCGTAAACCTTGCAACTGTTGGAAAGCTTGACAGAACACTCGGAGGCCTTGAGGTTGATCGCATCGACATTGGACGATCCAGACCCCGTAACTGTAAGGTCGGAAGTCTTGCCGTTCAGGGTCACGCGCGAAGATCCGGAAGTCGTAAGGCTGGCATTAAGGGTCTCTCCTTCCATGCGAACTTCGCTGCTGCCTCCGGCCACGATATCCAGGCTCTCGGAATCCTGCTCGAACTCTACGAGCGAATTGCCTGACACATTGAGTTTTATCTCATCGGCATACAGCACAAGGTCAGCATAGGACTTGCCGGCTGCAGTGACTGTAACGGTGCCGGCGTCGACCGTCAGTTGCTTGACGCGGGCGCTCTCCTCCAGGTCGAGGCGGAAGTCCTTGCACTCAAGGTCGTAATTGACTGAGAGAGTGGAAGATCCGGCCATCTTGACAGCAGCGAGAGGCTCGGGCATATGGACAGTGGCCTCAAGGACGGGTCCATCTGACTTGCGTCCCCTGAACATCTTGCGTATGTCGGCGGGCACTGACTTCTCGTCCAGGGTGATATAGAGGGTGTGATTCTTGACATATACCTTGACATAGTCCTTCAGCACGTCTTGGACATTCAGGGATACCGAATAATTGCGCGAATCGACGACGCGGACATCGAAGTCGTAGTCGACGTCCAATGCGTCAAAGGCGGAAAAATCGTGCGTAACCTGCTTGGTCTGGGCAGGTGCGACAAAGCACGAAGCTATTAAAGCAAATGTGCAAATGACAAAAACCAATACCTTATTGTTCATATAATTATAGTTTTAATTATCTTCCATCAATATAGCCCATTCATCGGTCTTGGCATCAAGGTCACGCTTCAACTCCAGGTACTCCCGGGTGAGCTCCATGATGTCGTCCGCCGGGCCGGGCGCAGCCAGGACGGCCTCGATTTTCTTCATCCGCGTCTCGTCCTTGCCGATCTCCGCCTCAAGGACGGAGATGCGGTTGCGGACTTTCCTGGCTTCCTTCGACACGGCCTTGCGCGAAGCGAAATCCTCCCTCGCACCGGCCTTCTTCGCTTCGGGCTGCGGCTGTTCGGCCCGGGCCTCCTGCGAGGCATGGCCGAAACGGCGCTCGAGCTCGCTGAGATTCTCGATGCGGCGCTTCTCCAGGAACTCCGAGACACTTCCGAGGTGCTCCTTCACGTGTCCGTCGCGGAACTCGTACATCTTGTCCACGAGTCCGTCCAGGAAATCCCTGTCATGGGATACAACAATCAGCGTGCCGTCAAATGCCCTGAGGGCGGATTTGAGTATATCTTTCGACCTGATGTCCATGTGGTTGGTCGGCTCGTCGAGTGCCAGGACGTTGTGGCTCTGGAGCATGAGCTTCGCCATGCCCAGCCTGGCGCGCTCGCCACCGCTGAGCACCGAGACGCGCTTGTCGATGTCCTCGCCCTTGAAGAGGAAGGCTCCGAGAATGTCGCGCAGCTTGGTGCGCACCTCCCCCACCGCCACCCTGTCGAGGGTGTCGAAGACGGTGAGGCTGTTGTCCAGCACATCTTCCTGATTCTGGGCGAAATATCCTATGTTGACATTGTGCCCGACCTTTGATTCGCCGGAGAAAGGCTCCAACTCGCCCATTATCACGCGCATAAGGGTGGTCTTGCCTTCACCGTTGCGCCCGATCAGGGCGACCTTCTCCCCGCGCTTGATCTCGATGTCCGCATCGCGGAACACGACCTTCTGCGGGTATCCGACGGTCATGGCCGTCGCCTTGTATACAACGTCGCCGGCACGCGCCGCCGGAGGGAAGCGGAGGTGCATCGCCGAGCGGTCCTCGACGTCTATCTCTATGCGGTCCAGTTTCTCAAGGGCCTTTATGCGGGACTGGACCTGGTTGGACTTGGTGGGCTTGTAGCGGAAACGGTTGATGAAATCCTCCGTCTTCTCAATCATCCTCTGCTGGTTCTCATACGCGGCAGTCTGCTGGGCCATGCGTTCCTTGCGGAGCTCAACATACTGGCTGTAAGGCACTTTGTAGTCATACACATGGCCCAGCATGATCTCGACGGTGCGGTTGGTCACGTTGTCGAGGAACTTGCGGTCGTGCGAGACCAAAAGTATGGATCCGCGGAAATCCTTCAGATAGCCTTCAAGCCATTCGATGGACTCGATGTCGAGGTGGTTGGTAGGCTCGTCGAGCAGCAGGACGTCCGGAGCGCCGAGCAGGATCTTTGCAAGTTCGATGCGCATGTTCCAGCCCTGGCTGAAGGTCTCCGTCTTGCGGGAAAGTTCGTCGTCCTTGAAGCCCAGGCCCATCAGGATGCGGGTAGCCTGAACCTCCGGCGGCTCCGAATGACTGATGGCAAGATGGTCGCTCAGGTCATTCAACCTCGTGATGAGCTCAGCATATCCATCGGACTCGTAATCAGTCCTTTCCGAAAGCTCAACAGTGATGTCTTCTATCTCCTTCTCCATGTTCTTGAAGACATCGAAGACGGTCATGGCCTCCTCCAGGACGCTGCGGCCCCGGTTGTGCTCCATGATCTGTGGAAGATAGCCGATATTGATGTGGGCGGGCTTGTCGACTGTGCCCGAAGTGGGGTTCTGTTCACCACAGATGAGCTTCATGACGGTGGTCTTCCCCGCCCCGTTCTTGCCTACGAGGCCGATCTTGTCGCTCTCGCTGATATGGAAGCTTATGT
>JBGUGW010000136.1:0-4255 GCA_045111695.1 Candidatus Cryptobacteroides sp.
GCTCCTTGGCAAACACTCCTTGCACGGCCTCCAGTTCGAGGTCGCAGGTAGAGCAGCCCGGACTATGGAAAAGCACGTAAGACGGACGGCCGCGGAGGCGGCGGAGACTGTAAGTCCGCACTGCGGAAAGGTCCACGGGGCCCTCTCCTTTCAGGAGGACGCCCCGGACCTTCACCTTCGGTATCCTGGAGCCGACGGGAACACGGCCGAGCAGGTCCATGCAGACCTCTGCGGGCCGGACTATGCGCTGCTGGTCCGACGGAGCCGCCCACATGGCGGGATCCCCTTTCACATATAGGGTTATGAAGGTCTGGAGGGCGAGCTTGTACTCCTCTCCGGGTGTATCCATCAGATAGTACATCATGTCGCCGAGCATGTGGCGGCACAGGGTGGAGTCAGAGCGCTCCAGCGCGCTGTCCTTGATGTACTGGGCCGTCTCGAGGATATTGGCCGCATTGGGCTCCCCGTCACCGAAAAGGGTGTCGAAAAGGTCCATGGACGAATCAGTGCCGTATTCGTAAGGCTGCTCGAATAAAGTCGCGAGAAGTTGGGCCAAAGCATCGGTATCGAGGGAACGCCCGATGATGGTCCCGTCTCGGTCTATCAGCAGCATTTGTGGGGTCTGCAGCACTCCGTACAGCATCTGGAAATCGGACTCGAGTTCAGGATCCCAGGCATGGTGGAAACTTACAGAAGGCGAAGGGACCTCCCACCTGAATGAGATGTAGTCTTCCCACTGCTCCTTGAACGCTCCCGTATACACGGCGAAGAACTCGACAGGGACATTGAGACTCGAAAGGAAAGCATTCAGTCTCATGGTCTCAAGCTTGCACTTCGAACAGGAAGTATCGTAGAAGAACAGGACGCTGACAGCTCCCTCTACCGGAGCCGTGACGGAATCACCGTCACGCGAACGGAGAGTCAGTACGGGCGCCTGCATCCCCAACAGCGAACTGCGGTGGAACTGGGCGTATATCTGGGCATTCATCATGTCGATGTCGCTGTACATCGACACCTTGCCGGGAACGAACCAGTCGTCCACCATGTGGACGGCCACGGCTTCGTCTCCCATGACTTTTGACCCGAGGAAATGGTCGTAGATGCGGACCGCGACATACTGTCGCACAAGCGGATCCACACAGCTCTCAAGCATGAAGTCGCACTCCCCTATCTTGACCGGGATGGGCTCGCGCTCCAGCGCTGCGAAATACTCGTCAAGCCTTGAGTCGAGCGCCGCTACCACGGCCGAGTCCAGGGGCACGGCGTCCTGCGCACGAAGCCCGAAGGGCAGCAGGATGGCGACCAGCAACGATATGAGAGCCAGGCGTTTCATCGGCTATTTGACTTCCGGGAGCACCACTCCGTCCGAAAGGAAAAGGCTCGTATCTCCCTTGTGCTTGAGGATATCACGCACGGCGGAAGAGGAAATGTGAGCGAACTCCTGGGCAGTCGGGATAATGACGGTCTCGATCTCCGGAGCGATGCGGCGGTTGGCATCGGCGATGGCACGCTCATTCTCGAAGTCAAGCATGTTACGCACTCCGCGCACGATGTGCTTGATGCCGAGCTGGCGACAGGCGTCGACGGTCAGGCTGTCATACTTGATGACTTTGACTCCTTCGATGCCGGCAACAGCCTGCCGGATGATGTCCATGCGCTGGTCCATGTCGAAGAATCCACGCTTGTCCTGGTTGATACCGACGGCGATGACCACCTCGTCAAACATGGTCAGGGCACGCTTCAGGATATTGAGATGACCTGCGGTAAAGGGATCGAAGGATCCCGGGAAGAATGCAGTCTTTTTCATAATTGCCAGTCAATTGGAGTTTTGCCCTGCCGGGCAAGTATTTCATTGGTGCGGGAGAAATGGCGGCATCCGAAGAACGCGCCGCGAGCGAGCGGCGACGGATGCGGAGCCTCCAGCACATAATGCCGGGAAGTGTCGATCAACTCGCGCTTGGCGCGCGCGAAATTGCCCCAAAGCAGGAATACCACCCCGTCGCAGTGCTCGTTGATGCAGCGGATAACCGCGTCGGTGAACTCCTGCCAGCCTATGGCGCTGTGCGAAGCGGGCTGCGAGGCGCGGACCGTGAGCACGGCGTTGAGCAGGAGCACGCCCTGGCGGGCCCAGTCCTCGAGATTCGGCCTGCCGCTCATGCGAATGCCGAGATCATCTTCGATCTCCTTGAATATGTTCCTGAGCGAAGGCGGGGCCGGAACACCGTCCGGGACAGAAAAGGACAGGCCCATGGCCTGGCCGTACCCGTGATACGGATCCTGTCCCAGGATGACCACCTTGACCTTGTCAAGCGGGGTCAGCTCGAAAGCCCTGAATATCTGCTTTCCGGGAGGGTAGATCACCTGCCCGGCCGACTTCTCCGCATGCAGAAAACGGACAAGCTCCGCAAAGTAGGGTTTGTCGAACTCACTCTGCAGGGCTTGTTTCCAGCTTTGTTCTATTTTTACGTCCATCAGAAGATATTGTCTATTACGTCCTTGATAGTCTTGACATATACAAATGTAAGGCCTTTTACGTAAATATCCTTGATATCCTCTATATCTTTTCTGTTGTCTTCCGATATTACGATGGTGGTGACTCCGGCTCGTTTCGCCGCAAGGATCTTCTCCTTGATGCCGCCGACAGGCAGCACGCGGCCGCGCAGGGTCATTTCGCCCGTCATCGCGATGCCGCTCTTCAGGCTCTTGCCGCGAAGGGCGGAGACCATCGAACTGACCATCGTGATGCCTGCCGAAGGACCGTCCTTGGGCACGGCGCCCTCGGGCACATGGACATGGACGTCCCTGGTCGAGAACTCTTCAGGAGTGATCTCAGCAAGGTCGGGATGGGCTTTCAGGTACTGGTAGGCGATGGTCGCCGACTCCTTCATCACGTCGCCGAGGTTGCCGGTCATCGAGAGGTTGCCCTTGCCGACGCTGACCTGGCTCTCCACGAAGAGGATCTCGCCGCCCATGGAAGTCCAGGCGAGACCTGTGACCACGCCGGGCATCTCGTTGCCCTTCTGCAGGTCATGGAAGTTTGTCGGCAAGCCGAGGTACTCCTTCAGGTGCTCGGGCTTGATGACCGTCGGATAATCCTCCCCGAGGGCTATCTTCTTGGCGGTCACGCGGGCGATCTTTGCGATCTGCTTCTCGAGTCCGCGGACGCCGGACTCGTGCGTATAGCTGTCGATGATGGCAGCGAGTCCGGACTTGCTGATGCGAAGCTCGTCCTTGGCGATGCCGTGCTCCTTGAGCTGCTTAGGCAGCAGGTAGCGCTTGGCTATCTCGAGCTTCTCCTCTGCGAGGTAGCCCGTGACGTTTATCATCTCCATGCGGTCAAGCAGTGCCGGCTGAATGGTCGACGTAGTGTTGGCCGTTGTGATGAACAGGACGTTGGACAGGTCGTAGTCGATGTCCAGGTAGTTGTCGTGGAAGGTGGAGTTCTGCTCGGGATCGAGCGCCTCCAGCAGGGCGGACGAAGGGTCACCCTTGAAGTCGCTGGC
This sequence comes from Candidatus Cryptobacteroides sp., assembly GCA_045111695.1. Classification (GTDB taxonomy): domain Bacteria; phylum Bacteroidota; class Bacteroidia; order Bacteroidales; family UBA932; genus Cryptobacteroides. The sequence goes on from JBGUGW010000136.1 coordinate 3,504, forward strand.
GAGCTTGTCGATCTCATCGAGGACTATCACGGGATTGGAGGTGCCGGCCCGGCATATGCCGTTCAGGATACGGCCGGGCAGGGCTCCGACATAGGTCTTGCGGTGGCCGCGGATCTCGGCCTCGTCATGCATGCCGCCGAGCGAGATGCGGACGTACTTGCGCCCGAGGGCGCGCGCCACGGACTTGCCGAGGCTGGTCTTGCCGACGCCCGGAGGGCCGTAGAGGCAGAGTATGGGAGACTTCATGTTTCCCTTCAGCTTCAGCACGGCGAGGTACTCTATGATGCGGTCCTTGACCTTGTCGAGGCCGAAATGATCGTCGTCCAGAACCTTCTGGGCATGCTTGAGGTCGAGGTTGTCCTCGGAGGTCTCGCCCCAGGGAAGGTCCAGCATGAACTGGATGTAGTTGTACTGTATGCTGTAGTCGGGCGAGCTGGGATTGTATTTCTCCAGCTTGGCCATCTCCTTGTCGAAGATCGCGCGCACGTCCGCGGACCATTTCTTGGTCTCGGCGCGCTGGCGGAACTTCTCGAAGTCGCCGGACTCGTCCATGCCGAGTTCCTCCTGGATGGTGCGGAGCTGGTTGTTGAGATAGTACTCGCGCTGCTGCTGGTCGATCTCGCCCTTGACCTTCTGGTTGATCTCCTGCTTGATCTTCAGGAACTCGACCTGGATGTCCAGTACGGTCAGGAGTTTCATGGCGCGCACGCGAAGGTCGTCGTACTGCAGCAGGTCGGCCTTGTCGGTGAAGT
>JBGUGW010000137.1:0-6628 GCA_045111695.1 Candidatus Cryptobacteroides sp.
TACAGCAGCGACGGAGCAAGCCCGGCGGCCTCGCGGGCCAGCCTGTCGTCATTGCGGCAATGGCTCTTGTACATGCCGGACGCCAGCAGGTGACGGTGGAAGGACGCCGCCGCCTTTCCGTTCCGGAAGAAATACTCCGGCCTGCAGTCCCTCACGGGGAAGAAATCGTCATTCAGGTATATGAACTCCTCGTCCAGCCCCGGAATGCGGTGCATGAACATCTCTATCGCAGTGGAGTTGAACACGGGCAGGAAACGCCCTGGTATTATGTCGCTGTGGAAGACAATCCTAAGGTTTGAGCGGTCGGCCCACTCCGGCACCTGGCTCTCCCCGGACACTACCAGGTATACGTTCCTGATGAACGACAGATGCTTCTCTATGCCCCGGAGGAGATATTTCAGCGTACCCCAGTCACGGAAATGCTTGCCATTCCTATCCTCCCCCAGGCGGGAGCAGTACGCTTCCTGCCAGACCGGATCGAGACCGTTGACATATGTGATGACAGCATCCATCTAAACCGAAGATTCCCTGAGATAACGTGCGGTGAAAGTGTCTCCACGGGCGGCAAGGTCCTCGGGCGTACCCTCGAACACCACTTCCCCGCCCTTGTCTCCAGCGTCCGGGCCGAGGTCGATGACCCAGTCGGCCGCACGGATCACATCGAGGTTGTGCTCGACCACGACCAGCGAATGCCCCTTCGAGAGCAGGACGTCGAATGCTTTGAGGAGCTTCTCTACATCATAGAAATGCAGGCCTGTGGTCGGCTCGTCGAAGAGGAACAATATCTTCTTCGAGGCCATCGAAGAGCTGTTCTCGCTCATCGAAAGGAAATACGCAAGCTTGATGCGCTGGCTCTCGCCTCCTGAGAGGGTGCTGCTGCTCTGTCCGAGCTTGATATATCAAAGTCCCACATCCACGAGCGGCTGGAGCTTGCGGGCGATTCCCTGAGCAAGCGGCTCCTTTCCTGCGGAGAAGAACTTTATCGCCTCGTCGACACTGAGATTGAGGATGTCGTCTATGTTCTTGCCGTTGTAGCGGACCTCAAGCACGTCCGGTTTGAAACGCTTGCCTCCGCAGGACTCGCAGACCATGGTCACATCGGCCATGAACTGCATCTCGATCCTGACGAAACCGTCGCCCTGGCATTCGGGGCAGCGGCCGCCTTCCTGGTTGAAAGAGAAATAGTTGGGGCCGAAGCCGTTGATGCGCGCATACTGTTGTTCGGCCATGAGTTTGCGTATGTCGTCGAACACCTTGAGGTATGTGACGGCATTGGAGCGGGTGCTCCTGCCGATGGGGTTCTGGTCCACGTACTCTATGCGGGATATCCTGTCTAGATTGCCGGCAAGGCCCCTGTGCATTCCCGGAAGGTCTCCGCTGTCGTTGAGCCTGCGGTACATGGCGGGATAGAGGATATCGCCGACCAGCGACGACTTGCCGCTACCGCTCACTCCGGTGACGACTGTCAGGACACCGAGGGGGAAGTTCACGTCGATGTTCTTGAGATTGTGTTCCATGGCGCCCTTGACGGTGATGGCGTAATGCCACTGGCGCTTCTCCCTGTTCAGCCTGGGACGCCGTCCCGAGAGGTACTGCAGCGTCAGCGAACGCCCATAATCCTCTTCCCGTATCGTCGAATCCATGCTCCCCTGGAATACGATCTCTCCTCCGTCCACGCCGGCGCGGGGTCCCATGTCTATCAGCAGGTCCGCAGCCCGTATGATCTCCTCGTCGTGTTCGACCACGATGACTGTATTGCCGAGATCCCTGAGCCGCTTCAGCACGGCTATCAGGCGGTCGGTATCCCGCGAATGCAGGCCTATGGAAGGCTCGTCGAGGATGTACATCGAGCCGACGAGGGACGAGCCGAGCGCGGTAACGAGGTTGATGCGCTGGCTTTCTCCTCCCGAAAGCGTATTGCAGGGCCGATTGAGAGTCAGATATCCCAGGCCGACGTCTCCGATGCAGCGCAGGCGCGAAAGTATCTCGTCAAGGGGCCCCTTGACGATGGAATGCTCATAAGCATTTAGCTCCAGCCCGCTGAAATACTCTATGGCCTGCTCCACATTGAGGCTGAGCACTTCATGTATGTTCAGCCCGCCGACCTTGACATACAGGGCGTCCTTGCGCAGCCTGCTACCATGGCAGTCGGGACAGGTCGTGCGGCCCGAGAAACGGCTGAGCATGTATTTGTACTGTATCTTGTACCTCTGGGTCTCGATCCAGCGGAAGAACTCGTCGATGCCTATCAGGGAATCCTCTTCCCTTTCGGCAGGGACGCCCTCCCAAATCTTGCGCCGGACCTCGTCGGACAGCTGGCAGTAAGGCTCGAACACCGGGATGCCGTATCGCTGCGACACGGCGACCAGATGGTCCTTGAACCAGCCCATCTTATCGCCTCTCCAGCACGCTATGGCACCGTCGTAGATGCTCTTGGTCTTGTCGGGGATGACGAGGTCCTCGCTGACGCCGATGATCTTGCCGAGACCACCGCAGGTCGGACACGCCCCGAGGGGGCTGTTGAAGCTGAACATGTACTCGTCCGGGCGCTTGAAAGTGATGCCGTCGAGTTCGAATCGGTTCACGAAAGTGCGCAGCTCCCCATCGCGGGAGACGAGCATGGTGCCCTCCCCGCGGGTAAAGGCGGTATCGACGGAGGAAAGCATGCGGGTGCGCAGGTCCGCATCCGGTTCTCCGCCATCAAGCTTTATCCTGTCAACGAGCAGATACAGGTCTGCGGGGAAATCCCCCGTCGCCGAACGCTGCATGACATCTTCGATACGGATGACGCTACCTTCCGAGAAAAAACGGGAATAACCTTCCTCCTTGAGCTTCAGCATCAGCTCGACCTTGTCTTCGCGTGCATTCCATCCGAGGTCCGAAAGCAGGTACACGACATGGGGCTCACCGTCGAAAAGGTAGGCCATCACATCCGCGGAACTGTTGCACTTGACCTCGCGGCCGCTGACGGGCGAGAACGTACGCCCTATACGGGCGAACACAAGCCGCAGGTAATCGTAAATCTCGGTAGTGGTGGCAACGGTCGACCGCGGATTGCGGATGTTGACCTTCTGCTCGATGGCCACCGCCGGCGGGATGCCGTCGATGCTCTCGACATCAGGCTTGCTCATCCTCCCGAGGAACTGCCTGGCGTAAGACGACAGGCTCTCGGCGAAACGGCGCTGGCCCTCCGCGAAAAGCGTGTCGAAGGCCAGCGAGGACTTGCCGGAGCCGGAAATGCCCGTCACCACCACGAACTTGCCGCGGGGGATCTCCACGGTCACGTCCTTGAGGTTGTTGACCTTGGCCCTTCTGATGACGATGCTTCCGTTGTCTGCCATATTCCGGATGATTGGAACTGCAAATTTACTCAAAATTCCTATCTTTGCCTAAATTGTTGTTCATCATGAAAAGATTTGCAAGGATGGCATTCACAGCTGCATGCGCGGTTCTCGCGCTCTCTTCGTGCCGGCATGATTCCGCCGCCGACGGAGGGTTCAAGTACCTTATCGACGAGTTTGCGGACCTCCGCATCATGAGGTACAGGATCGAAGGATGGGAGGACCTCAGCCTTCAGCAGAAAGAATATGTTTATCACCTCTCCGAGGCGGCCAAATGGGGCCGCGACATATACTGGGACCAGAACGGGCGGTACAACCTGCGGGTCCGCAAGATCCTGGAGAACATCCTCGAGAACTACGACGGGGACCGTGACTGCGACGAGTTCAAGGATTTCACCGTTTACGCAAAGCGCGTGTTCTTCTCGAACGGCATCCATCATCACTACGCCGAGGACAAGTTCTTCCCCGGATGTTCTGAAGAATATTTCATGAGCCTGATGCAGGCCGTCGGCGACGGTGACCTGTGCGGGGAGATGATGCCGGTCATCTACGACCGCGGCTTTATGCCTTCGCGCAAGTCGACTGATCCAGATAGCGACATCGTTGCCGCATCGGCCGTCAACTTCTACGATGGCGTCACACGTGACGAAGTCGAGCGCTATTACGCTTCCATCGCCGATCCCTCCGATCCCGAGCCCATCTCCTACGGTCTCAACACCAAGGTCGTCAAGGATGCCAGCGGCCGCGTAATCGAGCTTCCCTGGAAGTCCGGAGGACTCTATGGTGAAGCCATCGACCATATCATCGACGAGCTCGAAAAAGCCGCCGCGGTGGCTGAGAACGACCTCCAGAAGCAGTACATTGCCACGCTGGTGGAGTACTACCGCACCGGTGACCTGCGCCTGTGGGATAAATACAATATCGAATGGCTACGGGACACCCTCGGCACCGTGGACTTCGTGAACGGTTTCGTCGAGGACTACAACGATCCCCTCGCCCGCAAGGGCGCCTGGGAGGCCCTTGTGAATATCAAGGACCACGAGGCATCCAAGCGCAGCGACATCCTCAGCGCAAACGCGCAGTGGTTCGAGGACAACTCCCCCGTCGACCCGCGTTTCAAGAAGCCGCAGGTGAAGGGAATCAGCGCAAAGGTCATCAACGCAGCCTGCCTCGCCGGCGACTGCTATCCTTCCACCCCCATCGGCATCAACCTCCCCAACGCAGACTGGATCCGCAGGGACCACGGTTCGAAGAGCGTCACCATAGCCAATATCACGCACGCGTACGACTATGCGGCGCAGGAGTGTCCCAAGAGCACCCTGACCGAGTTCGCATGGAATGAGAAAGAAATAGAGCTGGCCAAGAAATATCTCACCATCACCGATGAGATCCATACCGACCTCCACGAGTGCCTCGGGCATGGCTCCGGCCAGCTGCTTCCCGGCACTTCGCCAAATGCCCTCGGCGAATACAGTTCAACGCTGGAAGAGGCCCGCGCCGACCTCTTCGGGCTGTATTACTGCGCCGACCCTAAGATGGTGGAGCTCGGCATCATGCCTGACGCCGAGGCCTACAAGGCAGAATACTCCAATTACATCCGCAACGGCCTGATGGTGCAGTTCAGCCGCGTCGAGCTCGGCCGCCCCAACACCGAGGCCCACATGCAGAACCGCAAGCTCATCTCGGAATGGTGCTACGAGCGCGGCCTGGCGGACAAGGTGATCGAGAAGAAAGTCCGCAAAGGCAAGACCTACTTCGTCGTGAACGACTACAAGGCCCTGCGCGGACTGTTCGGGGACCTGCTTGCAGAGATCCAGAGGATCAAGTCGGAGGGCGACTATGAAGCCGGAAAAGCCCTCGTGGAGAAATACGCAGTCCACATCGACCCTGTCCTGCACAAGGAAGTGCTCGAACGCTACGCCGCCCTCAACCTGAAGCCGTACGGCGGTTTCGTCAACCCTGACATAGTCCCAGTAGTGGAAAACGGCAAGGTGACGGATTACAAGGTGGAGTATACCGACGACTATCTCGGCCAGATGCTGAAGTATGGACGGGAATACTCGGCTCTTTAAGGATTACGCCTATTACCTGAAGATAGAGCGGGGCCTGTCGCCGAATACGGTGGCGGGCTACTGTTCCGACATATCGCTTTTCTTCGAAGAGAGCGGGCTGGAGCCCGCAGCCGTCCGCCCCGCGGACATCGTGGACTATCTGTCCGAACGCTCGGACACCCTGTCAAAACGCTCGCAGGCCCGCCTGCTCAGCGCGTTCCGCTCCTTCTTCGACTGGATGATCCTCGAGGGCGCGGTGAAGGAGAATCCCTGCGACGGAGTCGACTCCCCCAAGATAGGACGATACCTGCCGGAGGTCCTTTCCGTGCAGGAAGTGGACGACATCATCGCATCCGTCGACACTTCGACTCCGGGAGGCCTGAGGGACCGCGCAATACTCGAGGTCCTCTACGGCTGCGGCCTGCGCGTCAGCGAAGCCGCAGGCCTGCGTATTTCGGACATTTTCGCCAAGGAAGGATTCCTCCGGATTGTGGGAAAAGGCGACAAGGAGCGCATCATCCCCCTGGGTGAAATGGCAGCGGAGGCCCTGGAAGCATGGTACGGCGCCCGTCCCGAGCCCTGCCGCGGCTATGAAGACTTCGTCTTCCTCAACCGCTTCGGCAGGTCCCTCAGCCGCGTTTCCATTTTCAACATGGTCAAGAAGCAGGCTATGCTCGCCGGGGTGAGGAAGGAGATCTCCCCGCACACTTTCCGTCACTCCTTCGCCACGCATCTCGTGGAGAACGGCGCGGACCTTCGCGTCGTGCAGGAGATGCTCGGACACGAGAGCATCCTGACCACCGAGATCTACACGCACATGGACTCGTCTTCGTGGCAAGGCTCGATTCTTGCACACCATCCGCGGAGAAAAGAAAAAAATATCTAACTTTGTCCTTGTTATGAAAAGGGTCACAGCCAGGATAGTCATTGCCCTCGCCGCGGTTTTCTCGCTGGTGAGCGGATGCCAGTGTTCCAGGATCAACCCGGAGAAGCCGCGCCAATACGACAAGGTTCTCATCCTCTATTCGGCGGGATACAACTCCCTCAGGAACTACCTTTATGAGGATATCCAGGACCTCAAGAACGGTTACGCCCCCGGCATCAGGGACGATGAAGCTTTCCTGGTCGTAAGCCATCTGGCGGTCAGCCGCGGGGATTACAGCACCACGACCTCTCCCCAGCTCATCCGTGTCTATTCGGACAAGAAGAAGGGCGTCATACTGGACACCCTCAAGT
>JBGUGW010000138.1:0-7106 GCA_045111695.1 Candidatus Cryptobacteroides sp.
AAGGAAACCAGCAGGACCGGATACGAGTACGAGAACAGCGGCAGGACAAGGGCCAATGCCGTCACCACCAGCCTGAGAAGGACCGTCTTACGCTTTCCGATCTTGTTCATCATCAGTCCGGTAGGGACGGACAGGAAGAAGAACCACAGGAACACCATCGACGGCAGGAAGTTGGCCATCGTGTCGGACAAGGCGAAATCCGCCTTGACATAGTTGGTCGCAGTGCCCACCATGTCCACGAATCCCATCGTGAAGAACGCCAGCATCACAGGCGCAAGGCGGGAAAGGTTGGATTGTTTATCTCCCATATATCAGTTTTGTTTTTACAGTCCCAAACGGGTTATGGTCAGTTTCTCAATAATAAATCCCTCCTTGTCGGAATATGCCTCCAGGCGGTCATAGGGCTCGTTTGGAAACACAAGGTCGGTCATCACTGCCCTGCCGCCGTCAATGAAGACTTCAAGCGAAGTAATGTCATACAGTATCTTCATCCTGTGCGCGCCCTTAACGGCCATGGGCGCCCAGGTCGCAAGCGCGAAATCATTGACATAATCCATCGAGTTCGTCTTTCTCCTGTCGTGGTTCTCTATCTCGTGCGTAGTGCTTCTTTCGCCGAAATCTACAATGCCGCTCTTCGTGCGGTCCAGGACGAAACGCTGCAGGTGGGAATCGAAATAAAGGTCCACGACATCCCCGGCTGCATTCGTCAGGCGGAAGCCTGACCGGCCGGCAGCCGGGACCGTGAGCTCCAGATCCAGCTCGTAAGCGCCGTCGGTATTATCAAAAAGCTTCGTGGCGGTAACGCCGCTGAAGGTACGGGACTCTTTCTCAAGGCTCGAGAGTTCCGCGACGGGATAAGCGCTCACATAATATTCTCCTCCATCCTTGAACAACCCGAGCTGACGGGGGATGGCGTTTGCGCTCCTGAAATACTTGGTCGGAACGATGGTCCCGTACTGCCAGTTGCTCATCCACGGAACAGCTATCACCCTGTCGCCCGTATTGGAGAAGCATACGGTCGCATAGTGATCCTTGCCCCAGTCGAGCCATTTGACTGTTTCCTTAGGAGAATCGCAGGTGAATTCCCTGCCGTCAAACTCCCCGACGAAATATTGCGTGGCACTACCTCCGAAGAAGCAACCGGGATTGACGTTGACGATCATCACCCACTTGGTCTCCCCTTCCGCCGTCGTCAGATGGAAGAAGTCCGGACACTCGAACTGGCGCGGCTGCACACCGTATCCCTCGCCCCAGGCACTCATGTATTCCCATTCCTTCAGGTTTTTCGAGGAATAGAAACGCATCTCCCTGTCTGCCGAGACAATCATTATCCATTTGCCCTCAGGCCCGTACCAGAAGACCTTGGGATCCCGGAAATCCTTGATGCCGTCGAAAGGCACGAGGACGGGATTGCCCTCATACTTGGTGAAGGTCATGCCGTCATCCAGGCTGTATGCAAGACACTGCGTCTGGATATACTCCCGCTCGGTATTGTAAGATGTATAGAAGGCCACGACGGCCCCGGTCCCGAAGCCGGCGGTATTGTTGGTATCCACCACCGAACTGCCGGAGAAGATGTGGCCGTAGCCGTCGCGGTAAAGCGCTACCGGCTGATGCTCCCAGTGGACCATATCCGTGCTGGTCGAATGCCCCCAGTGCATGTTGCCCCAGACGCAGGCGAACGGATTGTACTGATAGTAAAGATGATACACTCCGTCCTTGTAGAACAGGCCGTTCGCGTCGTTCATCCAACCGTATGGCGGCGTGTGATGATAGACGGGGCGGTATTTCTCCTCAGGGATTGCCGGAGGAGTATCGGAGAAGGATATGAGTTTCCATGCCTGTGCTGCATCTATACCCGAGAAATGCACGTCGCGCTTCGACGCGCCGAAATGCTCCAGGTCTAGGGGCACGCAGTAATCTGCCTCCTCCCCCTCCCCTACAAGGCGTATGTCAGCGACATACAATGTCTCCCCTCCTTTCTCAATGGTAAGGGTCACCTCGCCGTTCGTCTCACGGATGGGAATAATCATATACCGGCCATCCGTTCCTCCGTGACAGGCACAAAGCAACAGGAAAAGGGAAAAAGCAAGGATACTGTTCAGCGGTTTTCTCACTTTTTCAGGAAATTGCAGTTGTCAAGGAAATCGTAGAACAACGTAGTCCAGATGTTCACGGACTGACCGTTCTCGCGATACCCGAAACCATGGAAACCCCTTGTGAAAGAGTGTATCTCCAGCGGCTGGCGGGTCTTGTTCCAGGCGTTGTAAAGGGCGGGCGTGTCGCCGAAGCCGTTCGACGAAGAGGCTTCGCCCGTGCTCGCAGCGATGAACAGCGGCATAGGATCCTCGGGCACCTTGTCCTCGAACCATGCCGGATATATCATTCCGAGGAAGTCGGGACGGCTCATCTCGTCGTGGTCGAGGGCCACATGATAGACGATGTTGCCGCCTGCGGAGAAGCCGATGATGCCTATCGCCTTGGGATTCACGCCGTATTTCTCCGCATTCTTGCGGATGTAGGTTATGGCAACCCTGGCATCGTCCCACGCCATCTTCCTGTCATAGCCCTGCTCTTCGGCAATCTTCGCGTGTTTCTCGGTGAGTTCCCTCATGCGCGCATCCCTTCCCTGGTTGCCATAGGAATGGTCGGCCACATATTTGGCCTCCTCGTAATCGGCACCGGAATATGCGATGCGGTATTTCAAGACAAAAGCGGTGATACCGTGCGCGGCAAGCCATTTGGCCACGTTGGGGCCTTCCTGATGCCAGGACAGCGCGGTAAAACCGCCGCCGGGGCATACGACGACGGCAGCCCCCGTCTCGGTACCTTTCGCCGGGAGATAGGCCCACAGCTCTGGATCCACCACGTTCAGGATGCACTCCCCGACCTCGCCGGGATTCATGGATGTCGTATACTCGAACAGGAACTCCTGCTGCGTCCAGTTCTCGCTGCCGGGAGCCTTCCCTTCGTAGAGACGTATCTTTTCCGCCTGCGCGAAAACGCTGGCGCTGCACAATGCAAGGGTGAACAGACTGATGATTATCTTTTTCATATTTTTATTCTGATTATTCATATTCAGGGAATACGGTGAGCCTGATGGTCGAAGCGCCGTAAGGGACGAGTTCGATGAAGGCATCACTGCCTTCCTCTGGAACGACAGTCTTCGGAAGAGGAGGGGTAATATACGCATCCTCCATCTCCCAGCTGCAATACCATTTGCCGTCCTTCTCGAACAGTTCGTTGAAAGCATCGCGCACCCTGCCGTAATTGCCGTCGGGATTGACGTAATACTTCATTGCGCCCGCCCTCTGCAACTGGATGAGCTGACCGTCAATCTTGACAAATCCGCCGTTCTCCGCCGGTTTACCGTCCTTGTCATACAACGGCTCGTCGGTCCATTGGGTGAAACGCTGGCCATCATAAGGCCTGCTCGGGACCACGTCGAGGTCCCAGTCCTTGACTCCTGTCACGGGAACCCTGATCTTCAGGGGAACGCTTTCAAGGTCGAACGGGAAACCCTTTGAATGGGTCTTGACGAGCCTGACCTTGTCAAGAGCGGAGTTACGGATGGCGTAGTTCCATTTGCCGGAAGGCGTTATGTTCCAGTTGACGAAGTCGGGGTTCTTGGATTCCTTGCCCGCGAGGTAGTCATAAACCTTCGTATCCACTTCCCAGTCGGCAGGTATGGCATAAGTGAAGGTCAGCGGACCGCGGACGACACTTTCTCCCTGGACCGCGTTCTTGACGAACTCTATCTCCATGGGGAAGTTCACATCAAGCCTCTCTCCGCTCTTCCATGTCTTGCTGACTGTCTGGAAACCCTGTTTGTCAGACGCCTTGCACCATCCGGGTACTCTGTACGTGAAGTCCATCTGATGCGGCTTCTTCGACACCTTTCCGTCCTCGTAGAAAGTAAACTTGAAGCGGATATCCTCTTCGAAAGGATAATTGGTAATCTCCTGTATCTTCACAGTGACTCCGTCACCAAGGTCATAGACCACTGACGAAGGGCCGTAGAGGGCGGCCACTGGCTGGCCGTTCCTGTCCTTCATCCACATCCTGGACGCGAAATTCGGGAAATACCTGTGTAAGTTGCCGATACAGCACTCGACTTCGTGCGCGGACCTGTATGCCATCCATGTCTTGGCTTTCTTGTAGTCGTTGTGGTTCGACGATCCCGTGCACAGGAACTGGTTGGGGCATGAGAAATACTGCATCGCCTTGAAGTCCTTGGTCACCGCACCGAAGCCGGCATTGTAGATGGCTCTCTCCAGGCGGTCGGCGAATGTGGCGTCTCCGGTGACCATCAGGTAATAACCTATGGTCCAAGTGTAGTCGGAGATGTCGCAGGTCTCATGTGAGGCCAGCGACTCCACGCCCGCAAGGCCCTCTGAGCTGGAGATGATGCCGTCGATGAGCATGTTCAGGTCTTCCATCTTCTGATCGCCCTTCAGGGCGGCTTCCTTGTATATCTCCTTGCCCGTGAAAGCGTAGAGGAGCATGGGCAACTTGAGGGTTTCGCAGACGGTGACGCCGTGTCCCGACATGGGCTGGTCGCTCAGGTACTGCTGCATATTGTTCGGAACCAGGGCCCACACGGCTTCCGCAAGCTCGAGGAGCTTAGGGTTTCCTGTGAGGGCATAAGTCCAGAGGATACCTTCGATGTTGATGATGTAACGGCCTTCACTGAGTTCCTCCGGAGTATATGTGAGATAGTTCTTCTCAAGTGCTGCGGGAACCCTTGGATCGCCTGTGGCCTCATAGTAGGTCTTCATCGTCCTGAAGAACACCGCGAAAGGCCAGCCCATCGAATCTCCTTCACGGCCGAGGCGCCCCTCGGGACGGCCTGCGGCAGCTATGATCTTCCTCTTCTCAATCATTGCCGCCCTTGAAGCGCCGAAACCGAATCCCCTGTAGCTGGATTCGTCAAACACATAGCCAGGCTTCGGAGGCAGCGGATGGTCGAGGACGTAATCCACATTAGCCTTGCCCTTGGCCATGAGCTCCTCGTCGTCGAGGACATAGCCGAGCCGGCTGAAGCCGTCCACATAGTAAGCGGACTGCTCGAAACGCCACCAGTCGGAGCCCCAGTAGTGGGGATTCTTGCTCATCTCGAGATTGCCCGCCCAGCAACAGCTGTCGAAAGGATATGACATGGCTTCAGGATGTCCGGTAAGGCCGTCCTTCTGCCTGACAAGGATCTCCCGGACCCATCCCTCGGGGGTGATGTCGTTGATGAGGCCCTCGGCAAAAGCGGCATAGGGAGCCACAGGAATATCAGGGGCGCCGGCAACCGGAGCCTTTCCTACTTCCTTGTTGCACGCAAGCAACAAGGAAAGCACGAACAGTATCAGTGAAAACCTTTTCATTTTGTCAGCGAGGATAATTTAGCGTTGAGGAGCACCTTGGGGAGCGCCCTGGGGACGGCCACCGGGAGCGCCGCCCTGACCGCGCATGCGGTTCACGGCCTCGTACTGTCCCGGGCGGACGGTGTCGAGCCAGTTGGCGTCCGTGCGGGGCTTGTCCGACCTCTCGACTGCATGGACCTTGATGTTCTGGCCGCCGAGGACGATCCTGTCAAGGAACGAATCTATCTCGTTCCAGAACCACTTCAGGGGAAGGAGCGCCATGCAGTGGTCGCCGCCGAAATACTCGTTGAGCATGTAGGGGACATCCATCGCATAAAGCTGCTGGCTCACATAATAGGGACCGAAACCGTGGCGGTTGGGACTGCGTTCCATGTCGAAAGTCACAGTTGGATCCGCCGAGCCATGGAAGAAGCACATGGGGCAGGGCTTCTTGTCCCACTTGAGTTCCGTATCGTTCTCTCCGGTCAGATATACGGCACCCGCCATGGGGACTACACCGGCATAATTGAAACCGTCAGGAAGGTTTTCCTTAGCGATCTTATGACCCGAGCAGATATAATATTCGGCGTTCATGCTGTTGATGGCACCTGCGCTGCTGCCACTGATGACGATCTTCCCAGGATCGATGTTGTATTCATCGGCATGCTTGATAAGCCATGTGGTTGCGGCATATATATCCTCGACACCGATATCGATGGAGAACTGGAAAGGATTGTATCCCTCCGGCGGAGTGATGAGCGGTTTCCCGTCCCTGCCGCGGGCCGAGCCGAGACGGTAGTCTATCGCGACGCATACCCAGCCTTTTTCGCAAAGGTGGTCATACAGCGGATTGCAGAGGGCATCCACCCTCGAACCCATAGCCCAGGCTCCGCCGAACGAATAGATGAACACCGGGCGTCCGCCTTCCGTCTTCTGGTCCTTGAACTGGTAGATATCCATCAGGATGGGTTTGCCGTCGCGGACGACGAACTCGACGGTCGACATGTCGGCTTTCGATTCGACCTTCGGCTGCTGCGGAGGCTGTGCGTTGGCATTCACGGACAACGCCGCAATGATAATGAAACTGAATAAAACAGATCTCTTCATGTTTAGTAGCGTTTGATTATTTTCCTAGGAGAAAAAGGACGGGGACATCGAGGCGCGAGGCCCAGGAGTCCTCGACATGGGCAAGGCCAGGATAGACCTTGCTGACATAATGCGCATCATCCCAGCCTGCATCCCGGAACATCCTGTCCAGGCGGTCCTGGTACTTGGGGTACTGGGCGTCGAGGGTCTGGTCGCCGCGGTCCATGTATATCTTGCTGCCGTTGGGTTTTAGATTCGCCTTCAGGTAATCCACATAGCACTGGTTCGCGGGGTCGATGAACTCCTGTTCAGCATCGTAGTTCGTGATATAGAGGACGGAATGGGTTGAAAGACAGCCGGCTCCGCCGAACACTTTGGGATATTTTGCCACTGCATAGGACGATATCAGACCTCCCATGCTGGATCCCATATGGAAAGTGTGGTCCCTGTCCTTGCGTGTCGAGTAGGTCTTGTCGATGAAAGGCTTAAGCTCCTCGACAAGGAACTTCAGATAGTTGTTGCCCAGCAGGTCATCCTCGCCCAGTCTCTTCGACCTGGAATAGTCTTTCAACTCCGGAGAGTAGAGGTCGAAAACATCCTGGGGGAAGTATTCCTGACTCCTCGTGCGGAACGAATTGGCAACTCCGACAACCATGCAGTTCTGGATCT
>JBGUGW010000139.1:0-3606 GCA_045111695.1 Candidatus Cryptobacteroides sp.
TCCGTATCCTCGGCGTCGGTGTTTACCGTGGCGGTCCAAGAGCCTTTCGGCAGGAAGGACATCGGTATGGTCAGGGTGCGTTCCGACTCGTCCGTGGCGGCGGCCACGAGGAAGTCTCCGTCGACATTCTGGCGCATCATTACGATATATGAGCCGATTTCGCCAGCGAGGGTGCGGCTCTCGCGCCAAGGCTGTTTCTCTGCAGAGAGGAACTCCAGCAGGGCGGGGTATTTATGGTAATACTCGGGTATGTCGGGAATGACGGTAGCTCCGGACCATGTGATCATGGTACGTGCGATCTCGCCGGTGGCGGTGGAAGGTACTTCCTGGCTGTTGTCCTTGCGTGTCGTGCGGCCCTGGTGGAGTTCCATGAAGCCGTTGTTCATGTCCACGGGCCCCGCTACCATGTTGACGAAGACCGAGGTGACGAAGGTCTTCGGCTGGAAAATCTGGTGGCCGTCCAGCTGCGCCTTGCAGAACTCTCGCGTGACGGCATTGGGCCATGTGCGCATCTGCCCGAAGGGATGCACGGGATAATCATGGTAATCCACCAAGAGGTGGTGCTTTGCACATAAGGCGGTGATTTCCTGGGTTTTGCGGTTTTTCTCCAGTGGCGTGCCGTTCATGAATCCGTACTTGACGCCGGCGGCGCCCCACTGTTCGTACTGGGAGAGGGTCTCCTCGATGGGGTAGCGGGTGCCAGCAACGTCGTTGAGGTAGAGCCAGACGCCCACGCCCTTGCTGCGGCCATACTGGATGATGCGCTGCACGTCGCGGGCCTTGTCTCCCTTGACCGGATCCGAGTCAGCGGAGAATTCGGGGCCGTACCAGTTGGCGTCCAGCACGAGGTGGCTGAAGCCCTGCTCAGCGGCGAAGTCTATCATCCTTGTCCACGAATTGTAATTCATCCCATAATGGTAGCCGTCCCAGACGGCGCCGTCGATGCGCCAGTCCCAAAGCGCAACGCCCGGTTTAACCCAGCTGAAGTCGCCTTGCGGCTCCGGATTGAGGAGCTCAAGCAGGTGCGAATCCACGAGTCCTCCGGGCGTGCGGGCAAACATGAGCACCCGCCATGCCGAGGTATAGGGCTTTTCCGCCTGTATGGTTTCTGGGATGACCTCGAAAGAGGTGGAGCCGGCCTCGGAGCGGAGCCGCATCGGCCATCCGTCGGTGCCCAGGGCGGCTTCGTGGAGTGCCAGGTAGCAGTCGTCAGCCGCACGGACAGTCATCAGCGGCAGGCGCTCCCCGTTGCTTTCGGAGAGCTTTTCCGGCCCTATGTTGTGCCTTTCTCCGTTGTAGAACCATGCCGTAAAGTCCCCGGCGAAATTAAAGCGGGTCCTTTCGGTCAGGCTTCCCGCCTGCAGGCCGGTGAAGCGGAACGCAGCACCGTCGTCATAGACGCGGACCTGGAGTGTGGCCGTGCCAAGGGCGGGGAAGTCCACGGTGAAGTCCCGGCCGTTGTAGCGGTCGGGGACGACGGAACGTTTGCCCCACAGGGGCCTCCACTCCTGACGGACGCGAATCGCCTTTCCCTTCGGGCTGATGCCGGACACCTTGACGGGGGCTTCCTCCCCTAAACCGAAGCCGGTTTCCGACCGGTCCATTACCAGGACGCCGTCTGCAGTGATGCTATAGGTCAATAATCCTTCATCATTGACTTCCAGAGAGAATGCAATGTCCTTGGAAGGTGATTTGACTGTGAATGAACTGCCGTTGGGGCGGGGTGCCAGGGCAAGGATCAGAAGGAGGACTAGTTTCATGGGTTATGTCGTTTCAGTATCGTTCTGCAAGATAAGGATAAAACTCCGGAATCCCTAACCTATGCGTATGTCGCAGTCGGCGGGTGCCTTGATGTTGCCGTCGATGATGAGCTCGCCGCAACTGTCGACTTTGATGAAGCCGGTCCTGGGATTCTTGATGGAAGGGATATGGCCCTTGATGGTGGCCCTGACGTCGCTGTACTCGAATGCAAGGTCGGCGTCGTCTCCGAAGGTGCAGTCCTCAAGGACCAGGCCGTCGGCATAGCAGAGAGGTTGGGTGCCGCTTATGTGGCAGCGGACGAGATGAAGGTTGCGGGAGTGCCAGCCAAGGTACTCTCCATTTATCACCGAATCATACACTGTGACATTGTCGGTCTCCCAGAATGCGTCCTTGGTGTTGAGGATCGAATTGCGGATGACGGCATTGCCGGTCCATTGGAACGAATAGTTGCCGTTCAGCTTGAATCCGCTGATGTCCAGGTCGTTGCAATGCATGAAGATGTAGTCGGCGCGCTCCGCGCTGATATCCTCCATCCTGACATTGCGGCAGCGCCACATGGTCTCGGCCGCATCGCTGAAGGCGACGCGCCGCAGCGTCAGGCGCTCCATCTCACGGAACATCTTGGGGGCGTCCACTGTCGTGTCCTCCATGAGGAGGTCACGCGAGTACCACAGGGCTGCCCTGGCTCCGGGAGCGAAGATGCAGTCCCGGACCGTGAACCGGTCGCAGCACCAGAATGGGTATTTTCCTTCGAAACGGCAGTTCACGGCGGTTATGTCCGAAGTCTCCTTGAGCGCCGATTCTCCGGCGTGGATTACGACTTCTTCCAAGTATAGTCCGTGTTCGCAGTAGAGCGGCCTTTCGCCGCCGAATTCCTGGTTCCTGATAACCTTCATTGTCTATGTCGTTTGTAACATGTTTTTCATCCATTTCTCTCCGCTGATGCGCCAGATGAAGAGCAACCCCCTGACGTTCAGCTCTATGCACATTGCGATCCAGTAGCCCGGAAGGCCGTAGATGCGGGTGAGGAATATCGCCGGGACGATGCGTACCAGCCACATGCTCCCGAGGTTCAGCATGCTCGGCACGGCGGTGTCGCCCGCGCCGACGCATGAACCATAAGCCACTATGGAAGCGGCATAGCCCGCTTCTGCAAAAGCCTCTATGCGGAGCACGCGCGCGCCCAGCGCCACCACGTCCGGGTCCGAACTTAGCAGCGACATTATCTGCGGCGCTATGAAGTACATCACCACGGCCAGGGCAGACATCATGCCGACTCCCAGCAGCAGGGTGATGCGGGAAAAACTGCGTACCAGGTCACGGCGCTTGGCTCCGAGGCTTTGGCCGACGAGGGTGGTGGCTGCCTCTCCCATACCGTATCCGGGCATGTAGCAGAAGCTTTCTGCAGTGATGGCGAAGGAGTTGGCGGCGATGGCGACAGCCCCCAGCGGGGCGACGATGACGGTGCTGGCGATGTGCGCCCCGCGCATGATGACATTCTGGACCCACATCGGTCCTGTGATACCGAAGGCATTCTTAAGGCACAGGGAAGTAGGGCGGAAGGATCCTCTCTCCCGGACTATCGCCAGTTCCTTGGAACGGACCAGGAGGAAATAAAGCATGGTGATGGCGGTGATGCACTCCGCCAGGCCCGTGCCGAGTGCGGCGCCGCGTACTCCCATGCCCGTTCCGGGCATGGTGACGGTTGCGCCGAACAGCGACAGCTCCCGGGTCGGGAAGATGAGCAGGAAGTTGAAAATGACGTCAAGGACGCACATCATTATATTCAGCATGCTGGGGACTTTCATGTTCCCGCTGCATGACAGCATGGTGCTTCCGAAGAAG
>JBGUGW010000140.1:0-5821 GCA_045111695.1 Candidatus Cryptobacteroides sp.
AGGAAGGTTATGGGTACCGACAGGAGCCAGTCTCGACTGCTACGAGACGACGACTTTCACGAAGCTTCAGACCATCCCCGTCCCGCATATGGTGTACCACTTGTGCGATACCGGGAACGGCGAGTTGTGGATGTCCGGCATGGGCCGCATAAGCGTATTCGACACCAGGGCAATGCAATGGAAGGAACTGCCTGAAGCCATAAAGCGCGAGTCACGGATCATGGGAGGTGACGTCGATCTGATATATGCCATCGATGACAGGTCCATCCTGCTGCAGGTCATCGGCCAGGGTGTGTTCTATTACTACAGGACTACAGGAAAGGTCACTTTCCAGGACGAAGCCGGATTCCCGTTCGACCTGCCACCTTCCGACATAAGCACAGTTTTCCGTGACAGCAGGAGCAACCTCTGGTTCGGAACTGCCGACCATGGATATGTTGTCTCGTACCAGTACAAAGACCAGTTCAACGGCAACAAATACCTGACGAATTATTTCCAGGACAAGACTGTCATCTCCCTGTATTACGAGGACGGGCGCCTGTGGATATGCACGCAGACCGACGGACTGTTCGTATACGACCTGGAGAGCAACCGTGTCAGCAAGGTGGAAGTTTCGCACCTGCTCCCGGACTCGAACGTAGGCTATATCCGGGCATCCAAAGTGTTCAAGGCATCGAACGGTGATATCTGGGTGCTTTTCACGGACAAGTTCAGGGCCGTCAGGTGCCGTTTCGACGGGAGATCCCTGAAGGCCTTGGAGAGTCTCGATATGATGAATCCTATTTCCATAGCCGAAGACGACAGGAACGTCATCTGGATAGGAGGATCGATGTCATCGCTTCTCAGATACGACAACAAGGACCACAGTGTGAGCTATGTTCCTTTGGCAGAGGACAATGAGTGGACATTTGTCACGGACATCTTAATGTCCGAGCCCGGCAAACTTCTCGCCGCGGCTTTCAATCACGACCTTTTCGAGGTAAACACTTATACCATGGAGGCCACCGAGCGCAAACTCTCCCAGGAAGAGAGGGATTCATGCATACGGCGTTCGGTCATGGTGCCCAACAAACTGCTCAAGGACGGGGCCGGAGACATCTGGACCGCTACCGTAGCGAACGGACTGCTGAGGTCCGTCAAGGACGGTGCGACGGTCCGGGTGCCGGGAGTCCCCTGCCTGGATGTCTGTTCCTTGGAACAGGACAGGCAGGGCAACATCTGGGCGTCCACGATGAACGGCCTCGGGAAATATGACAGGACGACGGGAGGATTCGTCAATTATTTCGAGGCGGACGGCATTGGCGGCAACCAGTTCTCCGACAGGGCTTCATGCCTGCTGCCGGACGGCACCCTCGTCTTCGGAGGAACTCATGGACTCACCTGGTTCAACCCTCTGGATGTATCCCAGAAACGTACGGTACCACTGGTCTTCGAGGACCTGAAGATCCACAGCCGTCTCGTCAGTCCGGCGGAAGGAGGCCCGATAGAGCTGGAACTCGCCAAGGATCCGGACATCCTGATCCGTGACTGGCAGAACGGCTTCAGTATATCGTTTGCCGCGCTGGATTACAGCGAGCACGAGAGGACCCACTATTACTATATGATGGAGGGCTTCGACAAGTATTGGGTCGACGCAGGCGACAACCATGAAGCATATTATGCGAACCTCCCTGCAGGGAAGTACACTTTCAAGGTAAGGATCACAAACAACAACAGGAGCATTGTCGAGACCGAAAAGGCCTTGAACGTCAAGGTCCTGCCGCCATGGTACAGGACCTGGTGGTTCCGTATCCTCCTTACCCTGGTCGTTCTGTCCCTTGTCTGGATGGCGTGGAAAGGGTTCCGCCGCATCCGGCGCGTTCGCGAAGAGGCGGCGGAGAAAGTCGCCGAGGAACGCATGGAAAGGGAGCGCGTAGAAGCCGCCCACCGGCAGGAAAAGGAGCTGGCGCGCATCCAGATGAACTATTTCTCGAACATTGCGCATGAGTTCCGCACACCTTTGACAATGATAGCCGGACCGGCCTCCCAGCTTGCGGACTCCCCCGGCATAAAGGGTCAGGACCGCCAGCTGGTCGGCATCATCAGGCGCAATTCAGACTGGATGCTGAGTCTCGTGAACCAGCTGCTCGACTTCAACCGCATAGGCAACAGCAAGCTCCAGATGAAGGTGGCGAAGACCGACATGGTCGCCCCCTTGCGGGCGGCGCTCGACATGTTCCGCTACAACGCCGGAGCCAAGGGTATCGAACTTGGAGCATACGGGCTTGAGGAACCTTTCGTCATGTGGGCCGATGTGGACAAAGTCAACAAAATAGTGATGAACCTCCTTGCCAATGCCCTGAAGTTCACTCCTTCCGGAGGAAAGGTCTCACTTTCGTTCGACGTCCTTTCGCGCGAAGCGGCTGCTGCGGATTTCCCCCTGACGGAGAAGGATACCGATTCGCAGTATGCCTGCATAAGCGTGACTGACAGCGGCTGCGGCATTCCCGAAGGCCAGGAAGAGAAGATATTCGAACGCTTCTACCAGGCAGGAAACCAGGGAGATACGCAGGGTTCCGGTATCGGGCTTTATTATTCCCGCGCCCTGACGGGCCTCCATCACGGATACATCCGTGCCTGGAACCGCCCGGAAGGAGGAGCGCGCTTCAGTTTCATCCTGCCCGCAAGCGCGGGATCCTACACCGAGGATGAGCGCACGGAGATCCAGCCCCAGATCATCCTGCCCAAGGAGACCGGGGACACGGCTTCGCAGGAACATCCGGATTCGGCTGACCGCCAGCGCATCGCGATAGTCGACGATGACATAGACATCGCCAACTATGTCAAGGTGCTCCTGTCCCCGCACTATGATGTCACCGTCTATTTCGACGGGGCTTCGGCCCTCAAGGGCATGGCTGAGGAGGTTCCCAACCTCATCATCAGCGATGTCGTGATGCCCGGAATGAGCGGATATGACCTGTGCAAGGCAGTCAAGGGAGAGCTCGAACTGAGCCACATTCCTGTCGTGCTCGTCACGGCCAAGGTGGCGGTCGAGAATCAGGTCGAAGGCCTCGGAGTAGGCGCTGACGCGTATGTCACCAAGCCTTTCCAGCCGGCTTACCTTCTCGCCCTGGTCAAGTCCCTGCTGGAGAACCGCGAGAAGCTGCACCGCCGGCTGGGCGAAGCCACCTCGGCGGAGGAGATCGCTCCGGAGGAGCTCAGCCCGAGGGACAAGGCCTTCCTGAAAGACCTCTACGAGCTCATGGAGAAGGAGATTGCGGATACCGAACTGGACATTACCCGCATCAGCGAGAAGATGCGAATGTCCCGTACGAAGTTCTACTACAAGGTCAAGGGCCTCACCGGTGAAAATCCCAGCGCGTTCTTCAAGCGCTACAAGCTCAACTATGCGGCCAACCTGCTGAAGGAAGGCAAGTACAACATGTCCGAGATAGCCTACATGACGGGATTCAACACCCTGTCACACTTCTCCACCTCGTTCAAGAAACAGTTCGGTGTACCCCCGTCAGAGTACACCGGATAAAAAACTATTTAGCTGTCAATTACTTGCCTGCCTTGGCCCCATGTGCGGTGGATACGGCCGCCTGGAGATTCTCGTGAGGGGCGGAAGAGACGGTGCAGTCAGCACCGATCATGATCTTTCCGGCAGGGCCGGCATTAAGGATCTTGCGTGTCATCTCCGCGATGGTCTCGGCCGGAGCGGAGAGTATCTCGGTCTGGCGGTTGAAGCCGCCGAGCACCGGACGTCCGAAAAGCTTCACGCCGTCGGCAAGGCTGAAAGGCCTGCCATCGACGGTCATCGGAGTATTGACTATCTGTCCGGGATAATCCTTGAACTTGGCAAGGTCATCATAGATCCCCTCCCAGTCACAGATGTGAAGGATATTCATCTTCGTATCCTTGCAGCACTCGTTCATCACCGCAAGGTCATAAGGACGGATGAAGGTCTCGAAGAATCCGGGGACCTCGTAGAACTTCGTCTCTCCGCCCTGAGTGGGCATATAGAATCCTTCGATTCCCAAGGCCTTGCACTCTTTGACGAACCAAATCAAAGCCCGTGTGTAGCACTCGAGCACGCTCTTGAGCGCCTCAGGCTGCTCCTGCGCCACCTGCATTATGCGGCGGCCGAGGGACTGGGTCGAGACCTGAAAAGTGCTGTATACGGTCGGCAGCACATAGGTATCAGCGCCGGCCTCTTCCTGCAGTCTCTTGATGATCTCGACAGTGGGGCGGTAATAGTCCTCCGGCATCCAGTCGTCGCGGACCTCCAGCTCCCTGATACGGGGAGCGAACTGCTCGAACTGGACCTTAAGTATATCGGGATTGACCTCACGGAAATACTGGAGATGGGCCTGTACCGCGGCCTCACCGACCTTCTGGTCGTTGGCGAAATGGACGAAGAATGCTGCAGGAGCATAGGAAGCCGGAAGCTTGCCGGCTACGAAACGGTCCATGATCTCCTTCTTGCTGGAAGGGACTCTATTACATGACTGTAAGAATGCAAGGGCAGTGAAAGCGAGCAGGAAGAGAGAAAGGGTTCGTACGCGAGGATTCATAGTGTTTCATTTAATCGGTTATATGTTCAAATATAATCATTTTTTCATATATTTGTAACGTTTAACAAACAATGGAAATTATTATGAAAAGACTGATTTCTATCGCCGTTGCGGCATCCATGATGCTTATCGGCACCACTGCTTTCGCACAGGCATCCCTCGGAGCCGGCTACATCAATGAGACCAACAAGGTCAAGATCGGTGACTCAGCCAGCAATATGGGAGCCCTGAACGGATTCTATGCAGGTTTCGGATATGACATCAATGAAGGCTCCGGTTTCGGCATCAGCACCGGCCTCTACTATTCCTTCCTCACCGGCAACGTATCGGTTCCTTCCCTTTCCGTCATCTCCGGTGACCTGACCGAGCACGCCCTCAACATTCCCGTCAAGGCCGGATTCTCCGTTCCTGTCGGCAGCGGACTCAACGGTTTCCTCAATTTCGGTCCCACTTTCGTATGCGGCCTTGCTTCGTCCATCAAGCCTCTGGGAGTAGACCTTCTCAAGTCTGACTGCTACAAGCACGAGTACCTCAGCCGTTTCGACATCATGGTCGGCGCAGCACTTGGCGCTGAGATCAACGACATGATCCGCATCAGCGTCGGCTACGACCTCGGCATGCTCGACCAGTTCGGCGCAGGCATCAAGGGCAAGAATGACGACGGCTCCACCAAGGACAGGGCCTACAGCCTCAACCGCAACCGCATCACTGTCGGTCTCGCCCTCCTTTTCTAACAATTCCTAAAGGATTTATACAATGAAACTTGACGGCAGAAGAGAAAGCACCAATGTCGACGACCGCAGAGGCGGCAGTACCATCGCAACAGCCGGCGGCATCGGTCTTGGCGGTATCATCATTATCGGCCTGATCACCCTCCTGATGGGCGGTGATCCGACGCAGGTTTTGGAGCAGATGGGCACCGGAACCGGCATGACACAGGTCGACCCCAATTGGCAGCCCAGCGCCGAAGAGGAAGAGCTCGCAACTTTTGCGAAGCAGATTCTCGCCGGTACCGAGGATGTCTGGACCAGAATATTCCAGCAGAACGGCAGGACATATGAGCCCCCGAAGCTTGTATTGTTCTCCAACGCCGTCCAGTCCGGATGCGGCGGAGCTACGTCTTCGTCAGGACCATTCTACTGCAGTGCCGACCGATGCGTATATATCGACCTCTCTTTCTTCACTTCCATGAAACGGACGATAGGGGCAGACGGTGATTTCGCGTATGCGTACGTCATCGCGCATGAGGTCGGCCACCATGTCCA
>JBGUGW010000141.1:0-9782 GCA_045111695.1 Candidatus Cryptobacteroides sp.
GGGCGAAGGACAGCGCCTCACCCCCCAGGTGATGGCCCGCATGTTCCCCGCCGGAGTCGTTTCTCCGGAGTACAATGACGACGGGAGCGTGACCTTCCGCTACCAGTCCGCAGAGGCCAAGGAAGTCAAGCTCGACTGCCAGATGCTCTCCCAGGCCGCCCCGATGTATAAGGGCGCAGACGGCGTCTGGACCATCACCGTCACCCCCGGCAAGCCGGACATCTATCCGTACTGCTTCCTCGTGGACGGCAAGCAGGTGGCCGACCCCAACAACATGTTCATCTTCCCCAACGAGGGTTTCAAGAACTCGTTGGCCGACGTGCGCGGCCCCGTCCCGTCCGTTCAGGACATCCAGGACGTGCCACACGGCAAGGTCACATACCGCTACTATCATTCTACCACCTGCGACATCGACCGCGTGATGTGCGTATACACCCCTGCCGGCTACGACCCGGCGGGCAAGGAGAAACTCCCGGTGCTCTACCTCATCCACGGCATGACCGACACCTATGAGACATGGTTCAAGGTAGGACACATGAACAACATCCTCGACAACCTCATCGCCCAGGGCAAGGCCAAGAGGATGATCGTCGTGATGCCTTATGCCAATCCCTATCCGGAGATGATGCTCCAGGGCAAGGCCGACCACTATGACTCCATGGGCACCGACATCGTGACCAACGAGATCATGAAGGACGTCAAGCCGTTCATCGAGGCCAACTACAAGGTCAAGACCTCGGCCGCTGACCGCGCCGTTGCCGGCTTCTCGCTCGGCGGCCGCCAGGCCCTCGCGTGCGGCCTCGGCAACCCGAAATCCTTCCAGTACGTCTGCGCGATGGCTCCGGCCATCTTCGGCGAGGAATACAAGACCAACTTCACCAACGGGACCTACGCCCCGCTCGCCGAAGTCAAGAAGAACGTCAAGTTCCTCTGGCTCGGCACCGGCACTTCGGACTTCCTCATCGCAGCATCCCGCGGCCTCGACGCCTACCTGACCGAGCAGGGCGTGAAGCACACCTTCTACACCCCGGACGGCGGGCACACCTGGATGAACTGCCGCGACTATCTTGCACAGATAGCGCAGAAGATATTCAAATAGCATATCCCGATGAAAAGGATATCCATCCTTCTATTGATTGCAGCCGCGCTGATGTGCGGCTGCAATCGAAATACCGACGCCCTGCTGACCGTCGACCTCCAGGATAGGCCGGTAGACGTACCGCAGGACCTCTGGGGCATCTTCTTCGAGGAGATCAACCACGCCGGAGACGGCGGCATATGGCCTGAGATGATATACAACATGGGCTTCGAGGAAAAGGACATTCCCACTGACTGCACCCTCGACGGCGATGACGTCGTCGGGCCGCGCAAGCCCAACTACGCCTTCGGGGCTGTCAGGGACTACAGGTTCCATCATTTCGACCCCAACGACCAGTCCATAGGCTGGACCATCGAGGGGCAGAACGCCGCGATGAAGGTCGTCACGACCCATCCGCTCAGCGCCGCCAATCCCCATTCGCTCGAGATCACGGTCCCCTACTGGGGAGCCAAGCTTACCAACAACGGATGGAACGGCATACCGCTGAAAGAGGGTGAGGAGTACAACTTCTCCTTCTTCCTCCGAGCCGACCCGTCTTTCACCAGCAGCTTCACGGCCGCGCTGGTAGGGTCTGACGGCAAGTCGCTCTACGAAGAGACCTTCAGTCCCTCATCCCACGGGGACTGGGTCAAGTACGACGCGAAGTTCACCTCAAAGGCCACCGACAGCAAGGTCAAGCTCGTATTCAACTTCGAATCCACCGGAAAGGTCTGGCTCGACTATGTTTCCCTGCTTCCGGAGAAGACCTTCAAGGGCCACGGACTCCGTGAGGACATCGCCCAGATCCTCGCAGACCTCAAGCCGTCATTCATCAGATGGCCCGGGGGCTGTATCGTGGAAGGCATGAGCATGGAGAACCGCATCAAGTGGAAGGAGACCATCGGAGACCGCCTGGACCGTCCCGGACAGTTCGACCTCTGGGGCTACCACAACTCCTGTGCGTTCGGATACCACGAGTTCCTCCAGTACTGCGAGGACATCGGCGCATCCGCCATGTACGTGGTCAACATAGGCCTCTCATGCATGGTCCGCAACGGTGACTTCTACGAGATGAAAGAGCTCGGCGGTATCATCCAGGACATCCTGGACGCCATCGAGTACGCCATCGGCGGCACCGACACCAAGTGGGGTGCCGAGCGCGCGAAAAACGGCCATCCCGATCCCTTCCCGCTCAAGTATATCGAACTCGGAAACGAGAATGTGGGCGAGCGGTATGCGGAGCGCTACAACTATGTGTATCCCATCGTCAAGGCCGCGTATCCCGACATCATCTTCATCAGCAACCACAGCACTCCGGGTACCCTTCCTGACATGTACACAGCACCGACGGAGATGATCGACGCGCACTACTATGTCAATCCCGAGACCTTCTACAACACGGTCCACCTGTTCGACGCCCTTCCGCGCGACATGTACAAGGTCTACATCGGCGAATTCGCCGTCAATGCCGGAGTCGGCTCCGGCAACCTTGACGGAGCCCTCGCCGAGGCGGCCTTCATGACCGGCATCGAAAAGAACTCCGACCTGGTGGCGATAGCCTCGTACGCGCCGCTGCTGGAGAACACCGATTTCGCACAGTGGCCCACCAACCTCATCCGCTTCAAGAACGACCAGGTGTTCGGACGCTCGTCCTATCATGTCCAGAAGATGTTCAGCGAGAATAGGCCCGACTTTATCGCCGCCTCTGAACTGACGCTTCCCGAGCCCGACCGCACCGTGGCGGGCAAGGTAGGCTTCGCCTCCACCGTCACGGCGCCTGACGCCTCCATCCAGGTGAAGGGATACACCGTCTCCGGAAAGGCTCCCGAATGGGATGCCACCGGCTCCTGGACAGTCAGCGCCGACGGCTTCCGCGAAGGAGAGCGCAAGGACCTCTCCGGGCTCAGGGATCCGGGGCTTTACATCCCCGGAACGCTGAAGAACGCCCCCGTCCAGCTCAGTTCCGGCGGATGGCTCAGCTCGAAGGAGAACTACGGGGACTGCGACATAAAGGCCGGCATCCTCTGGGAGAAAGCCTTCAGCGGATGCGAGATGAGACTCGCTGTCAAGGATGATCACAATTACATCGCTGTAAGCATCAACGCCCCCAGAAGGCGCGGCTTCGCCGCCGCCCCGGCCGGTCCGCAGAAGTATTCCGTCTCCGTCAACAACGTCATCAATGACTGCAGCATCGCGCTCGGAACCCTCACCACGGACCTTTCGTTCGACGAAGGTGTCTGGCATGATATGAATATCGGCGTGAACAATGGGGAGATTTCCTGTACGGTCGACGGCAAGGAGATCGGTAAGGTAGCGTATACCCCGCTGGAAAGAAGGTTCGCAGTGACCGGCTACGACAATGAGACCGGCGAAGTCATCCTCAAGGTCGTGAACTCCGACGCTTCTCCCTTGGCCACCCGCATCGTCCTGAACGGAGCCAAGGGCGTGTCGAAGACCGGAAAGGCCATCGTACTCTCCTCCGCGAGCCTCAAGGACGACA
This sequence comes from Candidatus Cryptobacteroides sp., assembly GCA_045111695.1. Lineage (GTDB taxonomy): Bacteria > Bacteroidota > Bacteroidia > Bacteroidales > UBA932 > Cryptobacteroides. The sequence continues at coordinate 3,579 of JBGUGW010000141.1, forward strand.
ACAGCTTCGAGGAGCCCGGCAAGGTCTCGCCCGTCGAGACCGCCGTCAAGGGCCTCTCCGACGACTTCGTTTACACCTTCGAGCCCAACTCCTTCACAATTCTCAGGGTCAAGGCCTCGATGGAGTAATGTATTTAGCTTCAATTAAAAAGGGTGACCTTCCGGCCACCCTTTTTCTTGTTATTTCGTACCGAATATACGGTCTCCGGCATCACCGAGGCCGGGGACGATGTAGGCGTTCTCGTTGAGATGGTCATCAACCGCGGCGAGGTAGATATCCACGTCGGGATGGGCCATGCGGACCCTCTCGATTCCCTCCGGCGCGCCGACAAGGCACATCAGACGGATGTTGTTGCAGCCGCGCTCCTTGAGCATGGAAAGGGCGTCGCAGGCGCTGCCGCCGGTGGCGAGCATAGGGTCTGTCACAATGACCAGACGGTCCTGGATATCCTCGGGGAGCTTGCAGTAATAGACGACGGGCTCGTGCGTCTGTTCATTGCGGTACAGTCCAATATGGCCGACCTTGGCAACGGGTACGAGCTCGTGAAGGCCCTCGACCATTCCCATGCCCGCACGGAGTATCGGGACGATGGCAAGCTTGCGGCCGGAGACGATCCTGCCCTTCATCGGGCAGATGGGGGTCTCGATGTCCACCTCCTCGAGCGGAATGTCGCGGGTGACTTCATATCCCATCAGGAGCGAAATCTCCTTAAGAAGCTCCCGGAAATCCTTGGAACCGGTTTCCTTGTCGCGCATGATCGTCAGCTTGTGCTGGACCATGGGGTGATTGATGACGTGCAGTTGGCTCATATTGAAAAAGTGTTTAGTGTTCCGATAACAAATATAACCATTCGCGTGCGATAAACAAAGCTATTCCACGGGCTTGACGTAACGGTCGCCAGTCTCGGACTTGACCGCATCGATGAAGACAGGTGAATAGGCCGGGTTGGTTCGACGGCCCGCCACGACTACGCCGTTTTCGCTGGGCTGCATCGTCTGATCGTTATGCTTGACAATCAATAGTTTGGCAAGTTTGTCCCAGCGCTTCATCATCATGTCGGTATAGTCCAGGGTCTTGCGGGTGAGGTATTCCGTCCTTTCAGCGGCAGTGAGCTTCGGGGCCTCCTCCTCTACTTTTTTCTGGTCCTCAGCATAGAAATCCTCCAGCTCTGCCTGGGCCTCCTTGAGGTCTCCGATCATTGCGCTGTAGCGCGGATAGACCATGTTGGCCACGAAATTGTTCATCCAGAACGCGCTCTCGGTGCTGAACTCACGGATGTCGTTGTTCTCGCGGCGGAACGGGTCCGGGATGCGGTCGATGCCGCAGTAAACGGGCACATAGGCCACCATGCTGGCGTCGTCCATGTTGAAATATGTCACTCCACCAACGGCATCCGGAAGCCAGTCGCGCATCTGGCAGACCATGGTCATGCCGCTCTGCTGGCAGCCGATGGGACGCTCGCGGAACATGTCGGTACCGTCGCTGCTCTTGAAATTGACGGGCTGGTTGCGGTAAGGCGAAGCCCAGGGACCGGCGCTGACGTCTGCGGTCATGTCGAGGGCGGTGCCCTCGTAATGGTCGCGCATGTCATTCATAAGGTCGCGGACCGAGAGGGGTTTGTCGGGCTTGATCCAAAGCGGGAGATGGTCGATGACATCGGTCTGGCCGTTGATGAAAGGCAGGTAGCTGTCAATCACGTCGGTATCATAATGATGACGGAAGAAGCTCCAGACACGAGCCTCGCAGTAACGGATGGCACTGAAGTCCAGAGGACCGTAAGCCTCGCGGAAGCTGAAATCCGCGTCTGGACCGTCATAATATCCCTTCTCCCTGGCAAAGGAGATGACATCTGCCGAGTACATGCACTCTCCCTCCACAATGCAGAAACCGAGTTTCTTGTCCGCCTTCTTCGCCTGCGGGAACTGGCGGATGCGGCTGGAGTTGGCATAGGCGCAGATGCAGTCGTCCGGGACGCGGAGCGCCACCCATACGGCGCCCTTGTTGCCCGGTCCCTTCCCGATGATCTCGAAGATCCAGGCCTCGTCCTTGTCGGCTATGACGAAGTTCTCGCCAGTGGAACTGTAGCCGTACTCCTTCACCAGCTGGTCGATCACGGCTATGGCCTCGCGCGCGTTGGTGCTGCGCTGGAGGGCGATGCCCATCAGGGTGAAATAATCCAGCAGGCCTTCCGGATTGCGGAGTTCCTCACGGCCGTCCCATGTCGTCTCGACTATGGTCACCTGGTTCTCATTCATCAAGCCTACGACCCCGTAGGTATAATCCGCCTGGGCGATGTAACGCCCGTTGCCGACGGGGCCGAAGCCCCTCACGGGGATCTGCTCGCCGGCCGCATGGCGCCCGGGAGCGGAATATGTCAGCGGCGAAGCGAAGCCGAAACCGTCGCAGTTGTAAGTGCACATGACGCTTCCGTCAACGGAAGCCTTCTTGCCCACGATGAGGTTGGTGCAGGCAAACGAGGCCACGGTAAGGAAGGAAAGCGCAGCCGAGAGGAAGAGTTTTTTCATTGTCAGGTAGTTTTGTTTCCGTAAATATAAACAAAAAAGGTGTATATTTGTTAGTCCTATCGAGAACGTAAATGATGAAAAGATACCTGTATTGCCTGGTTGCGCTGATGCTGGCGGCCGTCCCGGCCCTGGCGCAGTCCATAAAGTGGACTGCCGCCGTGGAGCCGGCCGGGGACGGGGTCTACGAGCTGGTGCTCACCGGCAAGGTCGCGAACGGGTATTATACCCACCCGCTGACGGATCCCTATACTGCGGCTGAAATCGAACTGGACGGCATCGAGGCCGTAGGTGATCCCGAGGATGTCTATACTCCGGCCGACTACAAGGGCGAGACCGTGGTCAAGGATACCTATGTCCTCAAGCAGAAGTTCCGCTCCGCGGACGGAGCGGTCAAAGGCACGGTCACGTGGCAGAGCTGCTCCGGAGACATGTGCGGGATGCCGGAGGACTGGGATTTCGACGTGGCTCCGGCCAAGTCCGTGCCGGCCTCCGAGGCTGCGCTGGCGCCGCCCGGAAAGGACTCGGCGGCAGCCGACACCGACGGTACGCTTTGGGCGCTGATCATCGAGGCCATCCTGTGGGGACTGGCCTCGCTGCTTACTCCCTGCGTGTTCCCCATGGTCCCGATGACGGTTTCCTTCTTCCTCAAGGGATCGGAGAACAAGTCCCACGGTCGCTTCCGCGCGGCGATGTACGGGCTATTCATCGTATTGCTCTACACGGTACCGATATCCATCATCATCGGCCTCACACGCATCCTGGGAGGCGCCACGGTGACGAGCGACATCTTCAACTGGCTCGCTACGCACTGGCTCCCTAACCTCCTGTTCTTCGTCATTTTCATGGTTTTCGCCGCCTCGTTCCTCGGGGCGTTCGAGATCACACTGCCCTCCAAGTGGGTCAACTCCTCTGACAAGAATTCCGACAAGGGCGGGCTCGGAGGCATATTCTTCCTCGCCCTGACCCTCGTGCTGGTATCATTCTCCTGCACAGGACCCATCGTCGGATCGGTGCTGATCAAGTCCACTCAGGGCGAGTTCTGGACCCCGATGATCACGATGCTGGCGTTCTCGCTCGCATTCGCCCTGCCGTTCACGCTGTTCGCGCTATTCCCTTCCCTGCTCAAGGGGCTGCCCAAGAGCGGAGGCTGGCTGAACAGCGTCAAGGTCGTGCTGGGCTTCATCGAGATCGCCCTCGGACTCAAGTTCCTGAGCACGGCCGACCAGACCTATCACTGGGGGCTGCTGGACCGCGAGGTCTATCTCGCCATCTGGATCGTCGTGTTCTCGCTGCTCGGCTTCTACCTGCTGGGCAAGCTCCGCTTCAGACATGACTCGCCTGTCGAGCACATCTCGGTACTGCGGCTGACGCTCGCGATAGCTATATTCTCTTTCGTCGTGTACATGATCCCCGGCATGTGGGGAGCTCCTCTCAAGGCTATTTCCGGCTACCTGCCGCCTATCGAGACCCAGGACTTCGTGCTGGGCAGCTATACCGCCCCGGCGGCGCAGACCGAGGCCCCGGCCGCCGGCGGCCCCACCCTGAAGATCGCCCACGGCCTCATGGCTTATGACAATATCGACGATGCGCTCGAGGCCTCCAGGGAGACCGGCAAGCCGGTGTTCGTCGACATCACCGGCCTCGGCTGCGTCAACTGTCGCGAGATGGAAGCGCGCGTCTGGAGCGACCCCAAGGTGCTGTCGCTGCTGCGCGACCGCTTCATCCTCGTCGCGCTGTACAATGACGACAAGGCAAAACTCCCTGAGGACAAATGGGTCACCACCGAAAGTGGAAAAGTCCTCAAGGGTGTCGGCCGGGTCAATTCCTACATCGCCCAGGAGCGCTTCGGAGTGAGCTCGCAGCCCAATTACGCGCTGCTCGGCTCCGACGGAGCCCTTCTTGCCCCCGTGAGGGGCTACAATCTAAGCATAGACGGATTCGTGGATTTCCTGAACCAAGCACTATAGTATGAAAATCATCAAGATCATGGCCGTCATGGCCATACTGGCATGCACCGTTGCATGCAGCAACCGGCAGAAGAAAGCCGAGTCCGAGCCCGTCGCGGAAGAGGCTCAGGACATGTCAAAATACATGCCCGACCTGAAGGCCGGCGCTGTAGCTCCGGCACTTGAACTGAACACGCCAGAAGGCGTGTCGCTCCAGCTCTCAGACTTTGCGGGCAAATGGGTGGTGCTGGACTTCTGGGCCAGCTGGTGCCCCGACTGCCGCGAGGAATTCCCCGCGGTAAAGGAGCTTTACAGCAAGTTCGCCCCCAAGGGCGTCGAGTTCCTCGGCATCTCTTTCGACCATGAAGCCGACGCCTGGAAGAACTGCCTCGAGGAGCAGGGCTTTGCCTGGCCCCAGGTCTCCAACCTTATCAAATGGAAGGAAAATCCCGTCTCCGAAGCCTTTGGCATCCACTGGATCCCGACCATGATGCTCATCGGTCCCGACGGCAAGGTCGCTGGCGCGGCCCTCACCGCCAAGGACATGGAAGCATTGCTTTCCTCCAAACTGTAAAATTAATACGTGTACTGGATATGAAAAGGATCATTTGCATTTTACTGATGGCTTCCGTGTGCGTCTCACTCGGGGCCCAGACCAGGGCCGACTCCCTCGTGAGGGAGAGCAAGGCCGCCGTCCAGCAGGCCCAGCGCGACAGCAAGCAGCAGACCCGCGATTCGCGCAGGGACATCAACAGGAGCCAGGACCAGATCAAGCAGGCCAAGCTGGACATTGACAATGCCAAGGAAGACATCAAGACCATGAAGTCCTCCATCAAGCAGCAGAAGGAAGCCGTCAAGCTCAAGAAGAAAGCCTATTCCGCCCAGAAGAAATCCTTCAAGTCCGACGGCAGGCTTTCAAGGGACAACAGGGCCTTCCTCAGCGAAATGGAAAACGAGATTTCAAGGATGGAGTCCAATCTCAGCGAGTCCGAGAGGCATCTCAAGGCCCTCGAGGAGTCCATCAAGGACAACAAGAGCACCATCAAGGAGGAGAACGCTTCCATAAAGGACAGCAAGCAGGCCGCAAGCGCAGCAAAGCAGAACCTCAAGGCCTCCAAGAAAGACCTCAAGAGCAACAAAGCGCTGCAGAAAGCGGAAAACGCAGCGAGCCGGAACGACTGATCCCTACTTCTTCTTTACTACATAGTTGAGCCACGTATCAAGGGCGGACGTCCAGTCGTTCTTGAAGACCGTGGTATCATTCCATCCGAAGCCGTGGCCTCCTGAAGGCATGATGAACATCGTGGCGCTGACCCTGTTGGCGAGCAGAGCCTCGTAGTAGCGCAGGCTGTTTGCCGGCGGCACGAGGAAATCGTCGGAAGCCAGGAGGATGAATGCCGGCGGAGTGTCGGGCGTCACGTGCTTTTCATTGGAATACAGGTCGATCAGCTCCTGTGAAGGATTCTCGCCCAGAAGGCCGTCAAGCGAACCCTTGTGCGTGAAGGACGGGTCCATGGTGATGACGGGATAGATCAGGATCTGGAAGTCCGGACGGGTAACTTCATCCTTGTAATGGGTGGATATCGTCGATGCGACATGGCCGCCGGCCGAGGTGCCGATGACACCGACCGAGGTGATGCCGAGGTCGGTGCGGCCGCGCATGATGCGGATGGCCTGCTCGATGTCGCTCAGAGGCACGTCATGATGTCCTCGGGGCATACGGTACAGCAGCA